>NZ_LLXS01000039.1:0-61387 GCF_001431585.1 Stenotrophomonas pictorum JCM 9942
CAGCTATTCCCGTCCCAATCCCCTGCCTCGTTCCCGCCAGCCGTGACCTCCATCCCGGTTCACCGCTAAAGTACTTGCCCTTTCTGCCGATAACGCCTGCCTACCTTGAGCAGTCGCGCACTCTGTCATGCATAGCATTACCGCCGTTTCGTCCGCTATCGACACCGAGAATCCGGCGCTGGTTGCCGCCTGGCAACGTGGACTGACCGAAGCCGGCCCTGCCGCGACGCAGGTGTTGGCCCAGCTTGCCGATACCGGCGCAGCCGAAATGGCGGTGCATTTCTATCAGGTGATGCTGGATGACAAGCGGGCCTCACGGCTGCTGTCACACGACCAGGTGCGTACGCGCCTGCAGCCGGCCATGCAGCGCTGGGTGCGGGACCTGCTGCTGGCCACGCCGGAACGGGTGGAATCGCTGATCGCCGCCCAGCGGGTGGTGGGCGATGTCCACGCCCGGGTCGGCATCCCCGTCGACCTGGTGACCCGCGGCATGCGGGTGCTGAAACAGCGGCTTTTCCAGCTGATCAGCGAGCAGGCCGGACACAGCGAACACGCGCACGCCGCCGTTGCCTGCCTTACCGCCTCGTTCGACATCGCACTGGAATGCATGACCCTGGCCTACTCCAATGCACGCGAACGCTCCTCGCGCACCGATGCGGCATACCGGCTGTTCTCGCTGGTGCAGAACGTGGGTACCGAGCGCGAACGCCAGCGCGCCCTGCTGCTGGACTGGGAAAACACCTTGCTTTATGCGTTGGCCAGCCAGAACGAGACACCGGAGTTCCAGTCGCTGGCCGGCTCCGAGTTCGGCCTGTGGCTGACCCACAAGGGCATTCCCAGCTTCGGTGAAAGCTCCGAAACCCAGCAGATCTGCGCGCTGATGGCCGCAGTGGACCAGACCCTGCATGACACCCTGGATACAAAGCGCGACCTCAAGGTGCGTTCGGCCCATCTGCAGGAAGTGCGGGCGCGCGTCGGCCAGATACGCAACCTGCTGGGGATGCTGTTCGAGCGTATCGGCGAACTGGACGCCGGTTGCGATGCCCTGACCAACCTGCTCAATCGCCGCTTCCTGCCGACCGTCCTGCGCCGGGAAATCGAGCTGGCGAACAAGAACAAGGCCGGCTTTGCGGTGTTGCTGCTGGATCTGGATCACTTCAAGAGCATCAACGACCAGCACGGCCATGAGGCCGGCGACCGCGCCCTGCAGCACATCGCCAGCATGCTCAGCCAGTTCACCCGTGGCAGCGACTACGTGTTCCGCTATGGCGGCGAGGAGTTCGTGGTGGTGCTGGTGGCGGTGGACGAGCGTCAGGCGCTGGTCATCGCCGATGGCCTGTGCCGGCGTATTTCCGATTCACCCGTGCTCCTGGCCGATGGCCAGCCATTGGCGATCACCACCAGCATCGGGGTCGCCCTGTATGACGGGCACCCGGATTACGAACGGGTCATGGCACGCGCCGATGCCGCGATGTACCAGGCCAAGAAACAGGGCCGCAACCGCATCGTGCTGGCCGACGACAGCCTGCCGGAAGCCCCGGACCGTGCATCGCTTCAGAACCGCTGACTTCTCGGCGCCGGCGCAGGGCCGGTAGCCCATTACCTTCGCCGGCCGGGCCAACCAATGGCCGATGCCCGCACGCGTGCGGCCACGTAGCATGGGGTGGCGGATGTCCCCCCGCCCGCCCCTCGTCTGCCGGATGTCGTCCATGTCATTTGCCCGTACCGCCACCCGCTGGGCCGCCCTGCTGCTCCACGCCACCCTGCTGCTGCCCGGCGTGGCCAGCGCCAGAGAGCTCTCCGCCCCGGCGGCGCACGTGGACAGCGACGGTCCCTACATCTTCCGCAACGGGCGGCAACTGCAGGCGCGATGGATCTGCAATGACCGGGTGGTCGAGCGCACGCTCGCCCGCCGCGCCACTACCCCGGTTCCGTCGCAGTGCGGCTACCCGCGCCCGCTGACCGTACTGCAGCCACTGCCGGCTTCAGCCTCCTCGCTGCCGGCCGCGGCCCGCATCGTCGCCCTGTCCGATATCCATGGCCAGTACGGGCTGCTGGTGCAGCTGCTGCGCGCCAACAAGGTGATCGATGGCAAGGACCGCTGGGCGCTGGGCCGCGACACGCTGGTGATCGCTGGCGACGTGTTTGATCGTGGCCCGCAGGTCACCGAGGCGTTCTGGCTGCTGTACAGCCTGCAGCAGCAGGCGGCAAAGGCGGGCGGCGCGGTGCACTTCGTTCTCGGCAATCACGAGACGATGGTGCTCTACGACAACCTGAGCTACGTCAATCCCAAATATCTGCGCAGCGCGCAGCTGCTGGGCCAGAGCTACCCGCAGCTGTATGGCGCCGATTCGGTGATCGGCCAATGGCTGCGCACCCGCCCGGTGCTGCTGCGCATTGGCGATACCCTGTTCCTGCACGGTGGCATTTCGCCCGAGGCGATCCAGCTGGCGCTGGACCCGGCTGCCACCAATGCCGCCTACCGGGCTTCGCTCGGCCGTCCCCGGGCCGAGCTGAAAGCCGATCCCAAGCTTGCCCCGCTGTATGACGGCAAGACCAGCCCGATCTGGTACCGCGGCTATTTCGATGGCCAGCTGGACACTGCCGGCGTGCAACAGGTGCTGGAGCAGCTGGACCTGCGGCGGATCGTGGTCGGCCACACCTCGATGCCGCACGTGAGCAGCTTCCACGGTGATCGCATCATCGCCATCGACAGCAGCATCAAGAACGGTGAGAACGGCGAACTGCTGTTTATCGAGAACGGCAAGCTCAGCCGCGGCCTGCTCGACGGCTCGCGGGTGCCGCTGGCCGAAGGCCGCGGCAACTGAACGGCCAAGCCCGGCCGTCGTCCCGCCCTCAGGCTGCCCCTACAATGACGCCTTTGTGGCAGCCCGGCTGCCCGGCAATCGAAGTGGAAAGCGCGTGACCGAGAAAAAGCCCGAACACACCCCGCTGATGAAGCAGTTTTTCGCCGCCAAGTCCGACTACCCGGACCTGCTGCTGTTCTTCCGGATGGGCGATTTCTACGAGCTGTTCTACGACGATGCACGCAAGGCCGCGCGCCTGCTGGATATCACCCTGACCCAGCGTGGCAGCTCCGGCGGCGCGCCGATCCCGATGGCCGGCGTGCCGGTGCATTCCTTCGAAGGCTATCTGGCGCGGCTGGTGGCACTGGGCGAATCGGTGGCTATCTGCGAGCAGATCGGCGATCCGGCGCTGGCCAAGGGCCTGGTCGAACGCAAGGTGGTGCGCGTGGTCACGCCCGGCACCGTCACCGACGAGGCCTTGCTGGATGAGCGCCGCGACACCTTGCTGATGGCGATCTCGCGCAACAAGGCCGGCTACGGCCTGGCCTGGGCCGATCTGGCCGGTGGCCGCTTCCTGGTCAACGAAGTCGACAGCGACGACGCACTGGAAGCCGAATTGGCCCGCCTGGAACCGGCCGAGCTGCTGGTCCCCGACGAAGACGGCTGGCCGGAATTCCTGCGCCAGCGCAGCGGCGTGCGGCGGCGTGCGCCGTGGCTGTTCGATGCCGACAGCGGCCGCCGCCAGCTGTTGAATTTCTTCAAGCTGCATGATCTTTCCGGCTTCGGTATCGACGACAAACCGCGCGCGACCGCCGCCGCCGGCGCGTTGCTGGGCTATGTCGAGGAAACCCAGAAGCAGCGCCTGCCCCATCTGACCTCCATCGCGATGGAAAACGCCGGTGAGGCGATCGCGATGAACGCAGCCACCCGCCGCCATCTGGAACTGGACACGCGCGTGGACGGCGACACCCGCAACACCTTGCTCGGTGTACTCGACAGCACCGTCTCGCCGATGGGCGGGCGCCTGCTGCGGCGCTGGCTGCACCGTCCGCTGCGACTGCGCGAGGTGCTGCAGCAGCGTCACCACGCGGTCGCCACACTGATCGATCGCGGCGCCGACGCCGATCTGCGCGAGAGCTTCCGCGCGCTGGGTGATATCGAACGCATCCTCACCCGCATGGCGCTGCGCTCGGCACGCCCGCGCGATTTTTCCACGCTGCGTGACGGTCTGGCGCTGTTGCCGGCGATCGCCGCGCAACTGCAGCCGCTGGATTCGCCGCGCCTGCAACAGCTGCGCGCCGAACTGGGCTCCCATGATGAAAGCGCGCAGCTGCTGGCCCGCGCGATCGCCGAACAACCGCCGCTGAAGCTTGCCGACGGCGGCGTGATCGCCGAAGGCTTCGACGCCGAACTGGACGAGCTGCGCCGGCTCTCGACCAATGCCGACCAGTTCCTGATCGATCTGGAGCTGCGCGAGCGCGAAGCCAGCGGCATTGCCACGCTGAAGGTCGGCTACAACCGGGTACACGGCTACTACATCGAGATCAGCAAAGGCCAGGCCGACAAGGCGCCGGTGCACTACACCCGCCGGCAGACCCTGACCAATGCCGAGCGCTACATCACCGAAGAGTTGAAGAACTTCGAGGACAAGGTGCTGTCGGCCCGCGAACGTTCACTCAGCCGAGAGAAACTGCTGTACGAAGGCCTGCTCGACACCATTGCCGTGCATCTGGAGCCGCTCAAGCGCTGCGCCGGCGCCCTCGGCGAACTGGATGTCCTGGCCGGCTTCGCCGAACGTGCGCAGGCGCTGGACTGGTCACAGCCGCAGCTGCAGGAAGAACCGTGCCTGCGCATCGAACGCGGACGTCATCCGGTGGTGGAAGCCGTGCGCGAAGCGCCGTTCGAGCCCAATGATCTGGACCTGCATCCGGACCGCCGCATGCTGGTGATCACCGGCCCGAACATGGGCGGCAAGTCGACCTACATGCGGCAGAATGCGCTGATCGTGCTGCTGGCGCATATCGGCAGCTTCGTGCCGGCCAGCCGTGCGGTGATCGGCCCGATCGACCGCATCCTGACCCGCATTGGCGCCGGTGACGACCTGGCCAAGGGCCAATCCACCTTCATGGTGGAAATGGCCGAAACCAGCTACATCCTGCACCATGCCAGCGCCCACTCGCTGGTGTTGATGGACGAAATCGGACGTGGCACCTCGACCTATGACGGCTTGGCCCTGGCCGATGCGGTGGCCCGCCACCTGGCCTACCAGAACCGCTGCTACACCCTGTTTGCCACGCACTACTTCGAACTGACCGCGCTGGCCGACGAAAGCCACGAGGGGGGCGCCAGCGGCATCGCCAACGTGCACTTGGATGCGGTCGAGCATGGCGAGGCGCTGGTGTTCATGCACGCAGTGAAGGATGGCCCGGCCAACCGCAGCTTCGGCCTGCAGGTGGCCGCGCTGGCCGGGCTGCCCAAGGCCACCGTGGCGCAGGCACGACGCCGCCTGGCCGAGCTCGAACAGCGCGGCGGCGAAACCCAGAGCGCGGCCATGGCGCCCCAGGCATTGGATGCACCACAGCAGTTTGGTCTGTTTGCCGCACCGAGTTCGGCAGCGTTGGATGCCCTGCAGGCGATAGACCCGGATGAACTGACTCCAAAACAGGCGCTGGAAGCGCTGTACCGGGTGAAATCCCTGCTGTAATCGATGCGACGGATATCCGCGGGGATCGTGCCCTGCACTCGACCGCTTAACGAAGGGCCGCCCCAGTGCGGCCCTTGCGTTTCCAAGACCGCAACGTCGATAACCCGCACGCGAGGCCAGGTTCTGTGCACCGCCTTGTTTGCGATCTGCGACACCGGAGTGGTCGAGAAGGCCGCCGGCAGCTACCGCTACGCGAAATTTTCACATCAACCGAACGCTTGCCCCGCCCGGCACGGGTAGCAAGAGGGCCCGCGAATTCCAATTGGAACGTTGATAGCCAATCACTATCACTGCGAGCACATCATTCGATTACCCATTTCACCACGGCATGGCTACAGTCAGGGCTGGAAACCCATCCCCCGCCCCGCTGGAGCCAGCCATGAGCAGCAACGACACCAAGCCGACCTGTCCGTACCACAGCGCCCCCTCCCCCGAGCAGGCCGCACAGTCGCAGCGTGACACCAGCACCACCCCCAAGCAGCAGCATGGCGACGCGGCGGTAACGCCGCTGACCACCGCCTTCGGTGCGCCGGTGGTGGACAACCAGAACAGCAAGACCGCCGGCCCGCGCGGCCCGTTGCTGATGGAAGACGTGTGGCTGCTGGAGAAGCTGGCCAACCTCAACCGCGAGATCATTCCCGAGCGTCGCATGCACGCCAAGGGCTCCGGTGCATTCGGCACCTTCACCGTCACCCATGACATCAGCAAGTACACCCGCGCCAAGCTCTTCTCGGCGGTGGGCAAGCAGACCGAGATGTTCGCCCGCTTCACCACCGTGGCCGGCGAGCGTGGCGCCGCCGACGCCGAGCGCGACATCCGGGGCTTCGCGCTGAAGTTCTACACCGAGGAAGGCAACTGGGACCTGGTCGGCAACAACACCCCGGTGTTCTTCCTGCGTGATCCGCGCAAGTTCGGCGACCTCAACAAGGCGGTCAAGCGCGACCCGCACACCAACCTGCGCAGCGCCCGCAACAACTGGGACTTCTGGACACTGCTGCCGGAAGCCCTGATGCAGGTCACCGTGGTGATGAGCGACCGCGGCATCCCGCGCAGCTTCCGCCATATGAACGGCTTCGGCTCGCACACCTACAGCTTCACCAATGAAGGCGGCGAGCGCTTCTGGGTGAAGTTCCATTTCATCACCCAGCAGGGCGTGCAGGCGCTGACCGATGCGCAGGCCGAAGTGCTGGTCGGCAAAGACCGCGAAAGCCATGGCCGCGACCTGTTCCAGGCGATCGAGCGCGGCGAGTTCCCGAAGTGGAAGCTGTTCGTGCAGGTCATGCCGGAGCTGGAAGCGGAAACCTACCGCATCCATCCGTTCGACCTGACCAAGGTCTGGCCCAAGAGCGATTACCCGTTGATCGAGGTGGGCGAGTTCGAACTCAACCGCAACCCGGTGAACTGGTACCAGGATGTGGAGCAGTCGGCCTTCGCCCCGAGCAACCTCGTCCCGGGTATTGGTCCGTCGCCGGACAAGATGCTGCAGGCACGCCTGTTCGCCTACACCGATGCGCAGCGTTACCGGCTGGGCGTCAACCACCACCAGATCCCGGTCAACGCCGCCCGCTGCCCGGTATTCAGTAACCATCGCGATGGCGCCATGCGTGTGGATGGCAACTACGGCGGTCTGCCACATTACGAGCCCAACAGCTACGGCCAGTGGCAGGAACAACCGCAGTACCGCGAGCCGGCATTGAAGATCCGTGGCGATGCCGACTTCTGGAACTTCCGCGAAGACGACAACGACTACTTCAGCCAGCCGGGCGCGCTGTTCCGCAGCTACAGCGCCGAGCAGAAGCAGCGCCTGTTCGACAACACCGCCCGCGCCCTGGGCGATGCGCCGGACTTCATCAAGCAGCGCCACATCGACAACTGCAACAAGGCCGACCCGGCCTATGGTGCCGGCATCGCGGCGGCGCTGCAGAAGCTGGCCGCGGCAGCTGCCCCGGCCGATCCATTCGCGCCCCCGCCGCACCCGGGCAGCGATTTCCCCACCGCCACCCCGGGCGCCGAAGACATCGAGCTGTAAGCACCAACGACCGGCACTTCCCTGCCATCACCGCCCGCCCAGCGCGGGCGGTGGTGCTTCCGGACCGCGCCACGCTGCAGACCTTCTTCCCGCAGCCGCCTCTGCCCTGGCTCTTCCGCCCGTGCCCGGGGGTACCATGCAAACAGCCTCCCACCGCAAGGATCCGTGCCGATGAGCCTGACCGACGATCTCCTCTCCCAGTTGCAGGGCGCACCGCTGCAACAGGTTTCGCAGCAACTGGGCATTGACCGCCAGCAGGCGTCCACCGCGGTCAGCGCGGCGCTGCCGCTGCTGATGGGCGCCCTGGGCAACAACGCGGCCAAGCCGCAGGGCGCCGAGGCCCTGTTCGGCGCCCTCCAGAACAATCACAGCGGCCTGGACATCGGCAGCGTGCTGGGCGCGGTACTGGGCGGCAATAGCGCGACTCCGGCCGCCAATGGCGCCGGCATCCTCGACCACATCTTCGGCAGCAACCAGGCCCGCGCCGAAGCCGGCCTGGCCCAGGCCACCGGCCTGAGCCCGGGCACGTCGAGCCAGCTGCTGAAAATCCTGGCACCCATCGTGATGGCCTTCATCGCCCAGCGCATGAGCGGCGGGGGCACAGCCAACGCGGACGGCCTGGCGCAGATTCTGGGCCAGGAAAAACAGCAGGTGTCGCAGGCTGGGGGCATCGCGGGTGGGCTGCTCGGCAGCGTGCTGGACCAGGACGGCGACGGCCAGTTCGGTGTCGCCGACCTGATCAAGCTGGGCAGCGGCCTGCTCGGCAGCGGCAAACGCTGAACCTCACTGCCACTCACAAATCAACGCCACCGCTCCGGTGGCGTTCCGTTGTTGAAGATCCGCATCGGGTGACAGCAGCCCGCGCTGCTCGACGCTAATGCGCGTCAATATCCCCCAACGCCCGGATCAGCCGGCGCGCGCGCTTGTCCGGACGATGTTCCGGCGCCTGATAGCCGGTCCGCTCCGCAGCACGGCGCAGGCGCAGCGCTTCGCGCGCCTGTTTCGATGCAGCGGTCTCCTCGTAAAGCGCCTGCGCTACCGGTGCCGGTCCACGGCTATCACTCAGCCCGCGCACATTGAGCTGGACCACCTCTTCGCCACGCTGCACGCGCAAATCATCGCCTATCCGTATCGCCCGCGAAGATTTGGGTCGCTGTCCGTCCACCTCGACCTTGCCGGTGTCCACCGCCTGTTTGGCCAGGCTCCGGGTCTTGAAGAAGCGCGCGGCCCACAGCCACACATCCAGGCGGATACTCTCCACGGGAACTGCTGGGTGATTCATCTTAGTGCCCCGGCCTCCAATTTGTGACCGGGCGGTGGATACCCGCCTTCGGCCCCCTCATCTGCAAGGTGATAGTGTGCCAGCCCCGAAACCGGCAGCCGCATCCATGTCGAAAGCCACGCATGCCCGCTCACTGACCGAAGGCCCGATCGGGCGCAGCCTGCTGCTGTTCGCGCTGCCTATTCTGGCGGGCAACATCGCCCAGTCGCTGAATGGCTCGGTCAATGCGATCTGGGTCGGCAAGTTCCTGGGCGAGGCCGCACTCACCGCGACGGCCAACGCCAACAACATCATGTTTTTCCTGATCGGTTCGGTGTTCGGCATCGGCATGGCCGCCACGATCCTGATCGGCCAGTCCATCGGTGCCAGGAATCTGCCGCAGGCGCGCCGGGTGATGGGTACCAGCGCCACCTTTTTCGTCGGTCTTTCGGCCGTGATTGCGGTACTGGGCTGGTTCCTGTCGCACCGGCTGCTGTTGGCGATGGGCACCCCGGCCGAATCGCTGCCGCTGGCTGACGCGTATCTGAAAGTGATTTTTCTGGCGATGCCGCTGCTGTACGCCTTCGCCTTTATCAGTGCCGCGTTGCGTGGCGCCGGCGATGCACGCACGCCATTCGGCTTCCTGCTGCTGGCCGTGCTGCTGGATATCGCCTTCAATCCGCTGCTGATCTTCGGGATCGGTCCGTTCCCCGAACTGGGCGTGGCCGGCTCGGCATGGGCCACGTTCTTCTCGCAGGCCTTGGCGCTGACCGCGCTGCTGCTGTATCTGCGCAACAAGCGGCACATGCTGTGGCTGGGCCGAAAGGATGCCCGGCTGCTGAAAATCGACCCGGTCATCCTCACCTCACTGATCCTCAAGGGCGTGCCGATGGGCCTGCAGATGATCCTGATCTCGCTGGCAATGATCATGATGATCACCATGGTCAACGGCTATGGCGTAGAAACCGCCTCGGCCTATGGCGCCGCGCTGCAGCTGTGGACCTATGTGCAGATGCCGGCGATGGCCATCGGTGCGGCCTGCTCGTCCATGGCCGCGCAGAATGTGGGTGCCGGCCGCTGGGAGCGGGTAGATTCCACCGCGCGGACCGGTGTGTTGTTCAATTTCCTGCTTACCGGCGCGCTGATCGCACCGATCATCCTGTTCGATCGCAGCACGCTGGCGCTGTTCCTGCCGGCGGCCAGCCAGTCACTGGAGATCGGCCGCCACCTGAACCACATCGCGGTCTGGTCGTTCCTGTTCTTTGGGGTGAACTTCGTGGTTGCCGGCGTGGTGCGCTCCACCGGTGCGGTGGTGCCGCCGCTGCTGATCCTGGCCGTGGCGATGTGGGGCATCCGTGTGCCCTTCGCCAAATGGCTGCAACCGCTGATGGGGGCCGATGCGATCTGGTGGAGCTTCCCGGTCAGTGCGTTCTGCTCGATGCTGATGATCATGGCCTATTACCGCTGGGGAAACTGGCGCAAGGCGAGCATGCTGGTCACGCCCGAGACCGACACTGTGGCCACGCCGGCGGAGATCGGCGCCGCGCCCCCGGCGCCCGTGGCCGATGTCGATATCGGCCTTGGGATGGAACCTGCTCCCGGCGATACGACAGCACGCTGATCCCCGGACGCCGTGTCCAGGTGCAGCAGCCTGTGCCGGGAGATTCCGGATTCAGTGCGATGCGGGAGATCGTGAGGACTCCAGCGCGCGTCGCGCGCCGGCAAACGACGGCCAAACCATGCGCCCGCGATCAGCCGGCCGACAACGCACTGAACCGGTCAGATCCAGCCAAGCTGCTACCGCACTGGACAAAACATCCCCTCCTGATACAGCGATAACGCCACTGCCAGCAGGAAGCCACCCCCAACTCGCGCCGGCTTCCACCTCCGCCCGGAAGTATCTGTTCTGCCATAAACGCAAACGGCCACCCGAAGGTGGCCGTTGCTGCAGACTGGGTTTGAACCAGCCGGCGGGTATTACTCGGCAGCCTGACGGGCGGCCTTGGCGCGGGCGTTGCCGGCCAGGTCTTCCTTGATGCGCGCCTTCTTGCCTTCCAGGCCACGCAGGTAGTACAGCTTGCCGGAACGGACCTTGCCGCGGCGCTTCACTTCGACCGAGTCGATGATGGAGCTGTGGGTCTGGAACACGCGCTCGACGCCGTAGCCGTGCGAGATCTTGCGCACGGTGAAAGCGGAGTTCAGGCCGGCATTCTTGGTGCCGATCACGACGCCTTCGTAGGCCTGCACGCGCTCGCGGTTGCCTTCCTTGACCTTCACGTTCACCACGACGGTGTCGCCCTGGCTGAATTTCGGCAGTTCGCGGGTGATCTGGGCGGATTCGAATTCCGCGACGATGGACTTGTTCAGCTTGCTCATTGGATTACACCGATTGTTTTCGGGTGGGCGTGTCGATTCGACAGCTTGGACTGATGCAGTCACCGGATTGCGCTGCACGTTTGTTGTTTTGTCTCCATCACCAGTCGATATCGGCTGGCGGGAATCGGCAATTATAGCCTACTGGCTGCCGTCGGCGCCAGTAGGCGGTGTCTGGATTTCCAGACCTGCCACAGCCTCGGCCAGCAGCTTGCGGTCAGCCTTGCCCAGCCCGGCCTCATCGAGCAGATCAGGCCGCCGCAAGGCCGTCCGGAGCAATGACTGCTGCCGACGCCAGCGGGCAATGGCGGCATGGTTTCCTGATCGCAACACTTCCGGCACGTTCCCCAGCGCATGGCTGGCGGGGTGGCTGTAATGCGGGCAATCCAGCAGGCCATCGCCCTCGAAACTGTCCTGCACCGCCGATTCGGCGTCGTTCAAGGCTCCCTCCTGCAGGCGGGTCACCGCGTCGATGATCACCGCCGCGCCCAGCTCGCCGCCCGACAGCACGTAATCACCGATAGAGATCTCCTCGTCCACCTCGCTGGCGATAAAGCGCTCGTCCACGCCCTCATAGCGACCACAGAGCAGGATCATCCGTGGCAGCGCCGCCAGTTCCCGGACCTTGGCCTGGCTCAGCGGACGCCCCTGCGGGCTGAGGTAGATCAGCGGCGCCGGCTGTGGATCGGCGGCACGCGCGGCCGCCAACGCAGCCCGCAGCGGCTCGATCAGCATCACCATGCCAGGGCCACCACCGAATGGACGGTCATCCACCCGCCGGTAATTGCCCTCGGCGTAATCGCGCGGATTCCAGCCATGCAGCTCCAGCAAGCCGCGCTCCTGGGCCCGCCCGACCACGCCAAGCGCGGCCGACTGGGCCAGAAACTCCGGAAACAGGCTGATCACATCCACACGCATGGGACTCAGAACTCCGGATCCCAGTCGACGACGATCAAATCGGCATCGAAATCGACCGATTTGACGAAGTCGTCCATCACGAACGGGATCATGCGCTCGCGGTCGCCGCGCACCACCAGCACATCGTTGGAGCCGGTACTGAACAGATGCGAGACCTGCCCCAGCTTGACCCCCTCCACTGTCTGCACGTCCAGACCTTCCAGGTCGACCCAGTAATACTCGTCGGGCTTGGGCGGTGGCAGCGCACTGCGGGCGACATAGACCTCGGTGCCACGCATGGCTTCGACCACATCGCGGTCGGTCACGCCCGGGAAGCTCGCAACCAGATGCTTGCCGGAATCACGGCCACGTACGCCGCTCAACTCGGATTCCTGCCCTGCAGGAGTACGCAGAATCCAAGGCTGGTAGTTGAAAATAGCGGAACGCGGCTCGGTCCAGGACTCGAGCTTTATTTCGCCGCGCACACCAAAAGCGCCGGCAACCCTGCCCAGCAGGATCCGGCGCTCAGAATCTTTCTTCATGACTTGTGACTGGGCCACGCTTTCGCGTGGCCCGTCAGAATCAGGCCGCAGCGGCCTGAGACTTGGTCGCTTCCTTGTACAGGTTGCGGACCTTGTCGGTCATCTGGGCGCCGTTGGCAACCCACTTGTCGACGCTGGCGATGTCCAGCACGATGCGCTGCTCTGCACCCTGGGCAACCGGATTGTAGTAACCGACGCGCTCGATGTTGCGGCCGTCGCGGGCGCTACGGACGTCGGTGACGATGATGTGGTAGAACGGACGCTTCTTCGCGCCGCCGCGGGTCAGTCGAATCTTGACCATGGTCGTTTTCCTTTGTTGCCCAGTCGCCAGGATGGCGCGGTAAGCCGGCGATTATAGCGGCGCTATTGCTCCATTCCAACCCCGGCCACCCGCAAAAACTGAACCGGCACCCTCGCCTACAGCGGCTGCCAGGCGGCATGGGCCTGTGCCTGCTGCAAGCGCAGGAGCAACTCGTCCGAGCCGCCGAAGCGCTGATCGCCGATCCGCGCCAACGACCACACACCGCTTGCGTTGCAGGCGGCGGCACCGCGGAACGCTGCAAGCGCATCCAGCATCACCTCCCGGCGGAGCTGCCGCTCACCTTGCCACTGCAGGCCGTCAACCAGCAGCTGTTCGGTGGTGCCGCGCAGAGCCGCCGCCTGCGGCCAGACCACCTGGGCGCCATCCCAGAAAACGATGTTCCAGGTGCTGCCCTCGCTGATCCGGCCGGCCGTATCGACAAATACCGCGTCGTCGAAACCCTGCTGCACGGCCTGGCGGCGATGGTGGAAAAGCGGAAACGTTCCAAGATGCTTGATATGCGGCAGATCACGCTGATAGGCCAGCGGCAGCACCGAGCGCGCCAGGGCCGGCCTCGCGGCCGGTGCACCGACCGCTATAAGCACATCCACCGGTACTGCGCGCAATGGCCGGCGGAAGTCGAAATCCCGCGCGAATACCGTGATCCGCACCGAGGCATCCACCAGCTCGCCATGTTGCAATGCCTGCCGCAACCAAGCCCGCAACTGCCCTTCATCCAGCGTCGCGTCGAACAGCTCGCGCGTCCCCTGCTGCAATCGCTGCATATGCAGCGCCCAGCCCTGTACCGCGCCGCCGCGTACCTGCAATGAAGTGAAGTGCCCGTAATTGACCAGCGCCGCACTGACCAGCGCCGCATCCACCGGCTCGCCGTTGCAGAACATTCCGCTCACAGCAATTCCCTTGCCTGCGTCCACAGCGAACGCAGGATTCCTGCCGCCGGTGCGCTGCGCGCCATCCATGCCGACTGGCCGGCCCAGGCCTGCATCGCGTCCAGCCGGTTGTCGATAGCAGCCTGTTGCCGCATCGGGGCGGTAAGCCCGCGCTGCACCGGATATGGGCGCGGCGGCGGTACATCGCCCGCGTCGGCCGCCCGCACATAGGCAGTAGCCAGCGCACGTCCCAGACGGCCACTGAATGCCCGGGTCGCGCAGGTGGCCTCCGGCTCCGCGGCGGCCAAGCCCTGCCGCCAGGCAACCGGGATATCGGACTCATCGGCGGCCAGAAACGCGATGCCCACCTGCACCGCACTGGCGCCCAGCATCAATGCCGCTGCAACCCCGCGCCCGTCGGCGATGCCGCCCGCAGCGATTACCGGCACCTGCAAATGATCGACCAGACGCGACAGCAGCGCGAACAGGCCCACCATCTGCCGCTCGGCCTGCGCGGCATCGAACGCGCCGCGATGACCGCCGGCCTCCATGCCCTGCGCGACCACCGCATCGGCACCGGCCGCTTGCGCCTGCATGGCTTCATCCAGGGTTGTGGCGCAGGCGAACCAGGCGATCCCTGCCGCCTTCAGCCGCTGCACCTGTTCCTTGGAAAAGATACCCATGATGGTCGAGGCCACCGCAGGGCGAGCGGCGACCAGCGCCTCGAACTGGGCAGCGAAATCAGGCGGCACCGCGTCACCGGCAGCCACCGGCACGGGCGGCCCCCACTGCGCGAGAAATCCGCGCGTGGCCGCCTCAGCGGCCGCATCACGCTGCGGCACAGGATCGGGCAGCCACAGATTGATCTGCACCGGACCCGACGATTGCGCGCGGAACGCCGCCATCCACTGGCCGATCTGTTCCGGCGTGGACAGCACCGCGCCCATCGCGCCCATGCCGCCGGTATTGGTCAGCGCCGCCGACAGCGACACCGGGCAGGCGCCTGCCATGGGCGCCAGCAGCACCGGCAAGCCAACGCCGAAGCGCTGGCAGAAACGATCAACGCGCTGCCGGATACCGGGAGTCATTACAAAACCCTATACAGGTGTGGGGAAACCACGGGCACGCGTTATCGCAGGCTCCCTGCGCGGCCTGCAGCGCCCCGCCGTCGGCCGGATCAGCGGAACGGCAGGCCGCCACGCCCCCCCATGGCGCCGAGCATGCCCTTCATGTTGCGCATCATGCCCTTCATGCCGCCACCGGCCAGCTTGCCCATCATCTTTTCCATCTGCATGTACTGCTTCATCAGCTTGTTGACGTCGGCCGGCTGGGTGCCGGAGCCGCGCGCGATGCGGGCACGACGCGAACCGTTCAGAAGGCCCGGATTGCGCCGCTCCTTCTTGGTCATCGAGTTGATGATGGCGATCATGCGTGGCACTTCCTTGCTCTGGCTGACCTGCGCCTTGAGGTGCTCGGGGATCTGTCCCAGGCCCGGCAGCTTGTCCATCAGGCCACCGATGCCGCCCATGTTCTGCATCTGCTCCAACTGGTCGCGCATGTCGTTCAGGTCGAACTTCTTGCCCTTGGCGACCTTCTCGGCGAGCTTCTGCGCCTTGTCCTTGTCGACCTGCTGCTCGACCTGCTCCACCAGCGACAGCACGTCGCCCATGTCGAGGATGCGGCTGGCCACACGCTCGGGATGGAACACATCCAGGCCGTCGACCTTTTCACCGGTACCGGTGAACTTGATTGGTTTGCCGGTGATGTAGCGCACGCTCAGCGCGGCACCACCACGGGCGTCACCGTCGGTCTTGGTCAGCACTACGCCGGTCAGTGGCAGCGCCTCGCCGAAGGCCTTGGCGGTGTTGGCCGCGTCCTGGCCGGTCATGGCATCGACCACGAACAGGGTCTCGGCCGGGTTGACCGCGGCATGCAGGGCCTGGATTTCGGCCATCATCGCTTCGTCGATGGCCAGACGGCCGGCGGTATCGACCAGCAGCACATCGGCGAAGGACTTGCGCGCGTCATCGATGGCGGCGCGGACGATGTCCACCGGCTTCTGCTCCGGGCTGGACGGGAAGAACAGTACGCCGACCTGGTCGGCCAGCGTCTTCAACTGCTCGATGGCGGCCGGACGGTAGACGTCGGCCGAGACCACCATCACCTTCTTCTTGCGCTTTTCCTTCAGGTGCTTGGCCAGCTTGCCCACGGTGGTGGTCTTGCCCGCACCCTGCAGGCCCGCCATCAGGATGATGGCCGGCGCCGGCACATTGAGGTTCAGATCGGACGCCTGCGAGCCCATCACCGCGGTCAGCTCGTCGCGCACGACCTTGATCAGCGCCTGGCCCGGGGTCAGCGACTTGAGCACTTCCTGACCGACCGCACGGATCTTGATCTTCTCGACCAGCGCCTGCACCACCGGCAGGGCGACATCGGCCTCCAGCAGGGCGATGCGCACCTCGCGGGTGGCCTCGCGGATGTTTTCCTCGGTCAAACGGCCGCGCCCACGCAGGCGCTCGATGGTGCCGGAAAGGCGCTGGGTCAGTGACTCGAACATGCGGCGGAACCTGCGGAAATCGTGGAAACAGAGTGGGCAAGTATAACGACCCCTCGCCGCGATCGCCGGTTCGCATCGCCAGCGGCAGGCCCGTATGCGAAACTGTTGCGATGACAATCGTTCTCATTGCCGCCCTGCTCTACCTATTGGCTACAGGCCTGCTGATCCGCGGACTGACAGCCGGCGCCAGCGCTCCACCGCGCGGCTGGCTCGTCCCGGCCGTCACCGCGGAAGTCCTGCACGCCGGTTATCACGTGCTGGTGGCGCTGAACACTGTCGGCGGCCCGGACATGCACTTCTTCGCCGCACTGTCGCTGGTCGGGCTGGGCATGGCGCTGCTGACGACTCTGGTGGGTGCACGCGGACGCATGGCGGCACTGGGCGTGGTGGCGTTTCCGTTGGCCGCGATCCTGCTGGTCATCTACCACAGCTACGGGCATGCACCGAGCAAGGCGCTGGGCTGGCAGCTGGCCACCCATGCGTGGTTGGCATTGCTGTCCTATGCCACGCTGAGTATCGCCGCGCTGCTGGCGATGATGCTGTGGCTGCAGGAACGCGCACTGCGGCAGCGCGAGTTCCGCCCCTGGCTGCGTGCGCTGCCACCGATGGCGGACCTGGAAACCCTGCTGTTCCGCACGATCACCGTAGGCTTCAGCCTGCTGACCCTGACCCTGCTCACCGGCGTGCTGTTCGTCGACAACCTGTTGGCGCAGAAGCTGGTGCACAAGACCGTGCTCAGCGTGCTGTCGTGGATCGTGTTCGGCACCTTGCTGATCGGCCGGCGCCGTTATGGCTGGCGTGGCATCAAGGCCGTGCACTGGACACTGAGCGCGATGGTGCTGTTGTTGCTGGCCTTCTTCGGCAGCCAATTCGTCATCGAACTGGTGCTCAAACGCGGCTGATCGATTGCGGCGACGTCATTCCGCCGCCGCTTCCAGTGCCTGCGACAGACGCTCCACCGCGATCACTTCCATGCCCTTGACCGATCCGGCCTTGGGCGCGTTGGCCTTGGGCACGATGGCACGCTTGAAACCATGCGTGGCCGCCTCGCGCAGCCGGTCCTCGCCATTGGGCACGGGCCGGATCTCCCCGGACAAGCCGACCTCGCCGAAGGCGATGGTCTTGTCGGCCAGCGGCCGGTCCTGCAGCGAGGACAGCACCGCCAGCAGCACCGGCAGGTCCACCGCGGTTTCCTGCACGCGGATGCCTCCGACCACATTGACGAACACGTCCTGGTCACCAACCAGCACGCCCCCATGCCGGTGCAATACCGCCAGCAGCATCGCCAGCCGGTTCTGCTCCAGCCCTACCGCTACCCGGCGCGGATTGGACAACGGCGAGGAATCCACCAGCGCCTGCACCTCCACCAGCAAGGGACGGGTGCCCTCGCGCGTGACCATCACACAGCTGCCCGGCTGTCGGGTACTGCCACCGGAGAGAAAGATAGCCGAGGGATTGGGCACTTCCTTCAGGCCCTTTTCCCCCATCGCGAATACCCCGAGCTCGTTGACCGCACCAAAGCGGTTCTTGAACGCGCGCAGCACGCGAAAGCGGCTGCCGCTCTCACCTTCGAAATACAGCACTGCATCGACCATGTGCTCCAGCACGCGCGGCCCGGCGATGCCGCCTTCCTTGGTCACATGCCCGACCAGAAACACGGCGGTACCGGTCTCCTTGGCGAAGCGCACCAGACGGGCGGCGCTCTCGCGCACCTGGCTGACCGAACCGGGCGCGGCGGTCACCGTCTCGGTCCACAGGGTCTGCACCGAGTCGGCCACGATCAACTTCGGGCGTGCGCTGGCGGCGTGCTGCAGGATGTGCTCGACGCCGGTTTCAGCCAGTGCATTGACGCCTTCCAGCGGCAGGTCCAGACGTACTGCGCGACCGGCCACCTGCGCCAGCGACTCCTCGCCAGTGACATAGAGCACCGGCAGCGTGCCAGCCATCTTCGCCACCGCCTGCAACAGCAACGTGGATTTGCCGATACCCGGATCTCCCCCCACCAGCACCACTGCGCCTTCGACCAGACCGCCACCCAGCACCCGGTCGAACTCGCCGATACCGGTGGACACACGCAGATGATCGGTCTGCTGGACATCCTTCAGCGCGGTGATCTTCGGCGCCTCGACCTTGCCAGCCCAGCCACTGCGGCGCGAGGCCGGCGATTTCGCCGCCGCCGCGCTTTCCAGCACGATCTCGCTGAGCACGTTCCAGACGCCGCACTCGGTGCACTGGCCCTGCCACTTGCTGTACTCCGCGCCACATTCGCCGCAGACATACGCGGTGCGGGCCTTGCTCTGGGTCTTGGCCATTGCCGGTTCCGTGAAGGGATGGCCGGCTACTTTAGCGCGGGCGATTCGCGCTGGCTGAGACCGAACAGGCAATGCACCATTGCGCCAGGTAGTAAGTGGACAGAACCAGCAACAGGGCCAGCGGCACGCCACCGGTGAAGCGGTCCCAGGCCAGTACCGAATCACTGGCGATGAACAGCACTCCCCCCAGCGCCGCCCGACCGCTCGAGTCGCGCGACGCACCACGCACCGGCTGCTGCAGGCGCCGCCCCAGGGCCGCGATCGCCATCAACGCCAGCACCCCCACGTAAACCAGCACCGGCAGTCGCAACGCAGCGGGCAGATAGGGCCACAGCAGCCACACATACCCCACCGCGTACGCAGCCAGGCACAACGCCGCCGGCAGCGCCGCGCGCCGATGCAACCCCGGCAGGAAGGCGCTGATATAGGCCAGATGCGCCAGCAGGAACGCGATCAGCCCGGCGACGAAATAGTCCCCGGGCAGCATCAGCCATACATCGCCCATCAGCGAGAACACCAGCCCCAGCACAATCCACCGGCGATACCGTCTGTCGGCATCGACCGCGGTGGCCGCCACGCCCAGGATCAGCAGTGTCGCCAGTGGCTTGCCTACGTAGTGCAGCGGCAGCCAGGCACCACCCGCCATACCCCCCAGGATCGCGCCTGCGGCGGCGATCACGATTCCTGCCGTCAGCACCTTGCGTCCGCCCATCGCACCCCCCCCTTTTTTCGCACAGCATCGCCCCGCTGCCGGAAAAAACAAAGGCCGCCTTGCGGCGGCCTTTGTCGGCGAGGAGCGTCAGCCCACTCAGTGCATCATGTGGTAGTTCATGTTCCACATCACCCACATCGTGCCGGCGAGAATGATGCCGATCACCACCAGGGTGAACAGACCTGCATTGACGTTCCAGCGTGCGGCCGAGGAGCGGTCCAGGTGCAGGAAGAACACCAGGTGCACCAGCAGCTGCAGCACGCCGGCGACCAGAATCACCATGGCGGTGGCAAAGGTCGAGGACAGGCCGCCACTCATCACCGCCCAGAACGGGATGATGGTCAGCGCTGCCGCCAGCACGAAGCCGGTCAGGTAGGACTTGACGCTGCCGTGGCTGGAGCCACCGGCGGCATGGTCGTGATTGTCATGTGCGGACATCAGAGGGCTCCCGACAGATAGACGACAGAGAACACGCCGATCCAGACCAGATCCAGGAAGTGCCAGAACAGGCTCAGGCACGCCATGCGGGTCTTGTTGGTCTCGGTCAGGCCGTTCTGCTTGAGCTGGACGAACATCACCAGCAGCCACAGCAGGCCGGCGGTCACGTGCAAGCCGTGGGTGCCGACCAGCGCGAAGAACGCCGACAGGAACGCACTGTGGTCCGGGCCATAGCCCTGGTGCACCAGGTGATTGAACTCCCAGATTTCCATGGCCATAAAGCCGGCGCCCAGCAGCCAGGTGAAGCCGAGCCAGCCGAACATCTGGCCCATCTTCTTCTGGTGCATGGCGATCATGCCCAGACCGAAGGTCAGCGAGGACACCAGCAGCAGCGCGGTTTCACCGGCCACGAACTTCAGGTCGAACAGTTCCTTGGCACCCGGGCCACCATTGGTCGCGCCGGCCAGAACCACATAGGTCACGAACAGGGTGGCGAAGATGAGCAGATCGCTCATCAGGTACACCCAGAAGCCGAAAACGGTGCTTTCGCCGGCGTCGTGATGGTGCTCGTGCTCATGGCCGGCCGCGTCTGCGGCCGAACCGTGGGTCATCGTGTGGGCGTTTGTGCTCATGCCTTCACCTCGGTCTTCACCAGCCCCTGAGCGATCAGGTGCTTGCGGTGCTCATTCTCGATACGTTCGACTTCAGCCGCAGGCACCCAGTAATCCACGTCCTTGTCGAAGGTGCGGACGATAAAGCTGGCGATCATGCCGACCAGGCCAACGATGGCCAGCCACCAGATGTGCCAGATCATCGCGAAACCGAACACCAGGCTGAAGGCACCGATCACGACACCGGCGCCGGTGTTGCGCGGCATGTGGATATCGCTGTACTTGGCCGGCTTCGGCCAGGCTTCGCCACGCTGCTTGCGTTCCCAGAAATCATCCAGCTCTTCACCCTTCGGCAATACAGCGAAGTTGTAGAACTGCACCGGAGAAGTGGTCTCCCACTCCAGGGTACGGGCGTCCCACGGATCGCCGGTCAGGTCCACATTCTTCTTGCGATCACGGATCGACACGATGATCTGGATGAACTGGCACAGGATGCCCGCGCCGATGATGAACGCACCGATCATCGCCACGATGAAGAACGGCTGGTGGTCGGTGTTCGGATAGCTCTGCAGACGGCGCGTGACACCCATGAAGCCCAGTGCGTACAGCGGCATGAAGGCGACATAGAAACCGATGAACCAGCACCAGAACGCACGCTTGCCCCAGGTCTCATCCAGCTTGAAGCCGAACATCTTCGGGAACCAGTAGGTGATACCGGCAAACATGCCGAACACCACGCCGCCAATGATGACGTTGTGGAAGTGCGCGATCAGGAACAGCGAGTTGTGCAACACGAAGTCGATCGCCGGAATCGCCAGCATCACGCCGGTCATGCCGCCGATGACGAAGGTGACCATGAAACCGATCGTCCACAGCACCGGCGAGGTGAAGTGCACGCGGCCACGGTACATCGTGAACAACCAGTTGAAGATCTTCACGCCGGTCGGGATCGAGATGATCATCGTCGTGATGCCGAAGAAGGCATTGACGTTGGCACCCGAGCCCATGGTGAAGAAGTGGTGCAGCCACACCAGGAACGACAGCACGCCGATCGCCGCGGTGGCGTAGACCATGCCCTTGTAGCCGAACAGGGTCTTGCGCGAGAAGGTGGCGATCACTTCAGAGAACACACCGAACGCCGGCATCACCAGGATGTAGACCTCCGGGTGACCCCAGATCCAGATCAGGTTGATGTACAGCATGGCGTTGCCGCCAGCATCGTTGGTGAAGAAGTGCATGCCCAGGTAGCGGTCCAGGGTCAGCAGCACCAGGGTGATGGTCAGCACCGGGAACGCGGCGATGATCAGCACGTTGGTGACCAGTGCGGTCCAGGAGAACACCGGCATCTTCATCAGCGGCATGCCCGGGGTACGCATCTTCAGGATGGTCACCAGGAAGTTGATGCCGCTCAGCGTCGTACCCAGACCGGCAACCTGCAGACCCCAGATGTAGTAGTCCACACCCACACCCGGGCTGTACTCCAGCCCCGACAACGGCGGGAACGCCAGCCAGCCGGTCGCGGCAAACTCACCCACGCCCAGCGAGATCATGATCAGGGCGGTGCCTGCCATGAACAGCCAGAAGCTGAGGGAGTTCAGGAACGGGAACGCAACGTCGCGCGCACCGATCTGCAGCGGCACGACCAGGTTCATCAGGCCGGTGATCAGCGGCATCGCCACGAAGAAGATCATGATCACGCCATGGGCGGTGAAGATCTGGTCGTAGTGATGTGGCGGCAGGAAACCTTCATTTCCGCCGGCAGCCATTGCCTGCTGCGTGCGCATCATGATCGCGTCGGCAAAGCCGCGCAGCAACATGACGAAAGCGACGATGAGGTACATCGCGCCGATCTTCTTGTGATCCACCGAAGTGAACCACTCCTTCCACAGATAACCCCACAACTTCGCCTTGGTGATCAGCGCCAGCACCAGCAGACCGACCAGCGTGGCGCCGATCAAGGTGGTGATGATGATCGGGTCGTGTGGAATCGCCTCAAACGAGAGTTTTCCCAACATTGTCATTCTCCCGAGCCGCTGTGACCGGCATGACCGGCTGCAGCGTGCTCGCCTGAGTGGTGTTCAGCCTGCGGTGCGGTATCGCCGGCATCGTGACCTTCATGGCTCACGCCATTTGCCGCGGCATCGCTACGGTCGTGTTTCATACCGTAGTGATGGTTGTCACCCATGTGCCGAGCGATCATCGCGTCGAACAGGCCCGCCTGCGTGCTGGCGTAGTAGGTCACCGGGAACCAGTCGTGGTTCTTCTGGGCACCCAACTCGGTCAACGAGGCCTGATCCAGCACCGAACCTTCGGCACGGACCTTGGCCAACCATTGCTGGTACTGCTCATCGGTAACGGCATGGGCCTTGAAATGCATCTTGTTGAAACCCGCACCGCTGTAATGCGATGACATGCCATCGAACGAGCCGGCTTCATCGGCAATCAGATGCAGCTTGGTTTCCATGCCCGCCATCGAGTACACCATGCTGCCGAGGTGCGGAATGAAGAACGCATTCATCACCGTATCGGAGGTCAGCTTGAAGTTCAGCGGCGCACCGACCGGGAAGGTCAGCTCGTTGACCACAGCCACGTTTTCTTCCGGATAGATGAACAGCCACTTCCAGTCGAGCGAAACCGCCTCGATGGTGATGGCCTTCTTGTCCGATTCCAGCGGCTTGTACGGATCCAACGCGTGCGAAGAACGCCACGTCAGCACCGCCAGTACCAGCACGATCATGCACGGGATCGACCACACCACCACTTCGATGGCGGTGGAATGCGACCACTTCGGCTCATAACGGGCACTGGTATTGCTGGCACGGTACTTCCATGCAAACACCAGCGTCATGATGATCACCGGAATCACCACCAGCAGCATCAGCACCGTACAGGTGATCAGCAGCGTGAGTTCTTCACGGGCGATATGACCCTTGGGGTCAAACAAGGACCAGTCGCAGCCCGTCATCAAGACGGCCATCGCGACAATTAAGCCCGGACGCAGCATGCGTCCAAGAGTTTTCAACGGAATCATCGGTCGATCCAATTGCGAGGGAGTGCTCAGCCCGACAACCCCTTAGCGCACTTGCGCGGACGACCACCCGGGGATTGCCCGCCGGGGGGAACACGTACACAGGACTGCCAGATTTCAGCCCCGCAATTTTAGGCCTTCACGCACTGCTTAAGAAAGCCGTTGACAATGATTTCGCACAAGAATCGCCATTTCCGGCATGCGACATGTTGTCGCACCAGACGCACGCGGCGCGTAAAAACAAGAACGCCGACTGCGGACAGTCGGCGTTCTTGTTTACTGGTGCCGGAAATAGGAATCGAACCTACGACCTACGCATTACGAATGCGCCGCTCTACCAACTGAGCTATTCCGGCGAAGGCGCGAATTCTAAGTGAACGTGATGTGCCCGGTCAATCGATCAAACGTAGACGCAGCTCCTTGGGCAACGCGAACACCATCGATTCAGGCTCACCATCGAGCTCGCGGACGCTGGCTGCGCCCAATTCACGCAGACGGGCGATAACCCCATCCACCAGCACCTGCGGCGCCGAGGCCCCCGCGGTCAGGCCGATGCGCTGCTTGCCGGCGACCCACTGCGGGTCGATCTCCTCGGCACCATCGATCAGATACGACTCCACGCCTTCGCGACGGGCCAGCTCACTGAGGCGATTGGAATTGGAGCTGTTCACCGAGCCCACCACCAGCACCAGATCACACTGCGAAGCCAGTTCGCGCACCGCATCCTGGCGGTTCTGCGTGGCATAGCAGATGTCGTCGTTCTTCGGCCCCTGGATCGCCGGGAAGTGCTTGCGCAGGGCATCGATCACGGCGCGGGTGTCATCCACCGACAACGTGGTCTGGGTGGTGTAGGCGAAGTTTTCCGGCTGCGAGACCTGCAAGGCCTCCACATCCTCGACACTTTCCACCAGATAGATGTGGCCGACCCCGTTCTCGCGGTTCCACTGGCCCATGGTGCCCTCGACCTCCGGATGGCCTTGATGGCCGATCAGCACCACATCGCGACCGGCCCGGCAATGGCGTGCGACCTCCAGGTGCACCTTGGTCACGAGCGGACAGGTGGCGTCGAACACCTTCAAGCCACGGCGACCGGCTTCCGCGCGCACCGCCTGCGAGACGCCATGCGCGCTGAAGATCACGGTATTGCCGTCCGGCACTTCGTCGAGTTCTTCGACAAAGATGGCACCGCGCGCCTTCAGGTCGTCCACCACAAACCGGTTGTGCACCACTTCATGGCGCACGTAGATCGGCGCACCCAGCGTCTCGATCGCACGCTTGACGATCTCGATGGCGCGATCGACACCGGCACAGAAACCACGGGGATTGGCGAGCAGAACGTCCATCAGTCAAATACTCCGGCCGGCGACGGCCGGTTTCGGTGAAACAGGGAGGAATTATCCGGCTTTTGGGCTGGACTTGCCTTCGAACAGCCCCGACAGGGCGATGCCGATGGCGCCGGCAACGATCGCCGAATCGGCGATATTGAACGACGGCCAATAATGGTTGCCGACGTACCACTGGATGAAGTCGATCACGTGGCCGTGGATCTGGCGGTCGATAACGTTGCCCACGGCGCCGCCGATCACCAGCGCGTACGGCAACGCGCTGCGCCAGTTGGCGCGTGGCGTGCGCGACAGCCAGAAGGCCATCAGGCCACTGATCGCCACTGCCAGAAAGGTGAAGAACCACAGCTGCCAACCGCCGGCGTCACTGAGAAAGCTGAACGCGGCGCCGGTGTTGTAGGTGCGGTACCAGTTCCAGAACCCGTCAATCACCGGCACAGCGGTGAACTCGGGCAGGCTGGACAGCACCCACGCCTTGCTCCACTGGTCCAGACCGATCACGGCTGCTGAAACCAGCAGCCAGATCAGCGCATCGGGCTTGGGACGCGCAGCCGACATCAGAACCACCGCCGGCTTTCACCGGCCCCCTCGATGTTGGTGACGCACCGGCCGCACAGCTCCGGATGCGCCTCGACCGAACCGACATCGGCGCGGTAATGCCAGCAACGCACGCACTTGGACTTGCCAGTCGGTTGCGCGCTGACAAACACCTCGTCGGTGGTCGCCGGGCGCACGCTGACATCGCCACTGATGAACAGGAAGCGCAGCTCCTCGGCCAGCGGCTGCCAGCGAGCGGCCTGTTCCTCGTTGGCGGCGACGGTGATCTCCGCTTCCAGCGCGGCACCGATGGCACCGTTGGCGCGCATCGGCTCCAGCACCTTGGACACCTGCTCGCGCAGCGCCAGCAGCTGGTCGAAATCGGCAGCGGTCAGCTGAGCATCGGCCGGCAGCGGCGCCAGGCCGTCGTACCAGGTGGTGAACAGCACGTTGTCGACACGCTTGCCCGGCAGGTAACCCCACAGCTCTTCGGCGGTGAAGGTCAGGATGGGGGCCACCCAGCGCACGAACGCCTCGGCGATATGGAACATCGCCGTCTGCGCCGAACGACGGCCGCGCGAATCTTCCTGCATCGTGTACAGGCGGTCCTTGGTCACGTCCAGGTACAGCGAGCCCAGATCCACGCTGCAGAAATTCAGCAGCAGCTGCACGATCTCGGCCATGTTGTAGTTGGCGTAGGCGGCCTTGATCTTCTCCTGCAACTCGAACGCGCGATGCACGATCCAGCGGTCCAGGGCCACCATGTCCTGCAGCGGCAGCAGATGCTGGGCCGGATCGAAACCGTCCAGGTTGCCGAGCAGGAAGCGCGCGGTGTTGCGCAGACGACGGTAGGCGTCGGCGTTGCGCTTGAGGATTTCCTGCGACAGCGACATCTCGTTGCTGTAGTCGGCCGAGGCGATCCACAGGCGCAGGATGTCCGCGCCCAGGGTGCGCATGATTTCCTGCGGCTCGATGCCGTTACCCAGCGACTTGGACATCTTGCGGCCGTGCTCGTCCACGGTGAAACCGTGGGTCAGGCACTGCTTGTACGGAGCGTGCTTGTCGATGGCCACGCCGGTCAGCAGCGAGGACTGGAACCAGCCGCGGTGCTGGTCCGAGCCCTCCAGGTACAGGTCGGCCGGCTTGCCGTAGCCACGTGCCAGCAGCACGCCTTCATGGGTGACGCCGGAGTCGAACCAGACATCGAGGATGTCGGTGACCTTTTCGTACTGCGCCGCTTCATCGCCGAGCAGATCGCTGGCGTCCAGCGAATACCAGACGTCGATGCCGCCCCGCTCCACACGGTCGGCCACCTGCCGCATCAGCTCGACGCTGCGCGGGTGCGGCTCACCGGTTTCGCGGTGGGTGAACAAGGCAATCGGCACGCCCCAGGTGCGCTGGCGGCTGATGCACCAGTCCGGGCGACCGTCGACCATGTTGCTGATACGCGCCTTGCCCCAGCTCGGGAACCAGCCGACGTTGTCGATGGCCGCCATCGCGTCATTGCGCAGGTTGGCCTTGTCCATCGAGATGAACCACTGCGGGGTGGCGCGGAACACCACCGGCGTCTTGTGACGCCAGCAATGCGGATAGCTGTGCTGGATTTCGAAGAAGGCAAGCAATGCGCCGCTCTCACGCAGCACCTCGACGATCAGCGGCTGCGCCTTCCACAGGTGCTGGCCGGCCAGTTCGACCGTACCGGCCGGCGGCGTCGACGGCAGGTAGACGCCGCGGCCATCGACCGGATTGACCTGGCCGGCGTTGTACTTGTCCATCAGCCCGTACTGCTGGCTGACCGCAAAGTCTTCCTGACCATGGCCGGGCGCGGTATGCACCGCACCGGTACCGTCGGCATCGGAGACGTGCTCGCCGTTGAGCAGCGGCAGGTCGCGGCTGGCGTAGAACGGGTGCGCCAGCAGCTGGTTCTCCAGCGCCGAGCCCTTGGCATGGCCATGCACGACCATGTCGGTCACGCCATAGCGCGACAGCGAACGCTCGGCCAGCGCCGAGGCCAGCACCAGCCAGCGCGGCTGGCCGTTGTGGGCCGGGCCTTCGACCAGCACATATTCGATATCCGCACCCAGCGACACCGCCAGCGAAGCCGGCAGCGTCCACGGCGTGGTGGTCCAGATCGGCACGGCCACTTCCACACCGGCCGGCAGCTCGACACCGAAACTGGCCGCCAGCGCCTTGGAATCACGCGCGGCATAGGCCACGTCGATGGCCGGGGAGGTCTTGTCCTGGTATTCGATTTCCGCCTCGGCCAAGGCCGAGCCGCAGTCGAAGCACCAGTGCACCGGCTTGGCGCCGCGCACCAGGTGACCGTTGGCCACGATCTTGGCCAGCGCACGGATTTCATTGGCCTCGAAGTCGAAGCTCAGCGTCTTGTAGGGGTTTTCCCAATCGCCGATCACGCCCAGGCGCTTGAAATCAGCGCGCTGCAGGTTGATCTGCTCTTCGGCGTACTCGCGGCACTTCTGGCGGAACTGCTCGGCATCGAGCTTGACGCCCACCTTGCCACACTTCTTCTCCACCGCGATCTCGATCGGCAGGCCGTGGCAATCCCAGCCCGGGATGTAGGGCGCATCGAAGCCGTCGAGGTAACGCGACTTGACGATGATGTCCTTGAGGATCTTGTTGACCGCATGGCCCAGGTGGATCTGGCCATTGGCATACGGCGGGCCGTCGTGCAGCACGAACAGCGGACGGCCCTTCGCGTTCTCGCGAAGCTGCGCGTAAATGCCCTGCTCTTCCCAACGCGCCAGGATGCCCGGCTCACGCTTGGGCAGGTCGCCACGCATCGGAAATTCCGTTGCCGGCAGATGGAGGGTGGCTTTGTAATCCTGGCTCACGCGGTGGCTCGCAATCTGTGTTCGGAAAGGATGCGACGCGCCTGTTCGGCGTCGCGGTGCATCTGCGCGGTCAACGCCGGCAGATCATTGAATTTCTCTTCATCGCGCAGCTTGGCGACAAATTCCACTTCGATATGGCGGCCGTACAGGTCGCCCTGGAAATCGAACAGATGGGCTTCCAGCAGCGGCTCCACTCCCTGCACGGTCGGGCGCGTGCCGAAGCTCGACACCGACGGCCAGGGCTGCTCGAACACGCCGTGCACCCAGGTGGCGTAGATACCAGAAAGTGCGGGTGTTTTCGGAAAACGCAAATTGGCCGTGGGAAAGCCCAGGGTGCGTCCGAGCTGCTTCCCGCGCACGACCCGGCCTCCGATGGCGTATGGATGCCCCAGCAGATCGCCGGCATGGGCAAACTCGCCAGCCACGATAAGCTCGCGGATACGGGTGCTGGAAATGCGCTCGCCGTTCAGGTGAACCGGCTCGATCTCACCGGCGACAAAGCCCAGTTCCGCGCCCATCGCCTGCAGCAGCGCGATATCGCCGCCACGGCGGTTGCCGAAGTGGAATTTGGGGCCGATCCAGACCTCGCGCGCGCACAACCGCCGCACCAGCATCTGGCGGACGAAATCCTCGGCCGAGGTCGCAGCCATCTTCGCGTCGAACCGCAGCAGGCCGATGCTGTCCACACCCAGCCCGCGCAGCGCACCGACCTTGTCCCGGGCCAGCATCAGCCGCGGCGGCGGGTTGCCCTTGGCGAAGAACTCGCGCGGCAGCGGCTCGAAGGCCAGTGCCACAACCGGAACTCCCAGCGCACGGGCACGGGCGACTGCATGGCGCACCAGCGCCCGGTGGCCCAGGTGCAGGCCGTCGAAAGCACCGATGCAGACCACGCTTCCCTGCGGGAACAACACCCCGCCGTCGACGTCTCTAAAAAGCCTGCTCATTCCATCCGGATCCGACCCACACGGGCCGGCTCTGTCGTGTGTAGCCCGGAAGTATAACGGTGCGGGCCGCGCTGTCGGCTTACTGGCCACGCAGCTCGCGGGGCCGGTAGCCCATCAGCAGCAAGCCGGCGGCGTACACCGCGCCACCACTGCCCACCAGCACCGCCAGGCGCCAGCCGCGCTCCCACCATGCCCACGGCGTCCAGTCGACCCAAAGCAGCCGTAGCGCAAGCACCGCCACCAGCATCAGCACACTGGCGACCAGCAGCTGCAGTAGAAAGCGACCCCAGCCCGGCTGCCGCTGGTACACCCGCGCCCTGCGCAGATACCACCACAGCTGCAACGCATTGGCCCAGCCAGCCACTGCAATGGCCAGTGCCAGCAGGGCATGCGCGCCCTCCACGCGCTTGAGCGCCTCCAGCCAGTCACCCCCGGCCGCCGCCAACGCCGCCTGCCCCATCGGACTGAACCGGAGCATCATCGCGAACAGCAAGACGGTGCTGAGGACATTGATCGCGATCGAGGCCAGCGCCGCCTTGACCGGGGTGCGGGTGTCCTGCCGCGAATAGAACGCCGGCGCCAGCACCTTCACCAGCAGGAAGGCCGGCACCGCCAGCGATTGCGCCATCAGGCTCAGACTGCTCATGCGCATGTCCTGCTCGGTGAACCGGCCGTACTGGAACAGGGTCGCCAGCAACGGCTGCGCGCATAGCACCAGCCCCAGACAGGCCGGGATGCCGATCAGCAGGCACAGCCGGAAGCCCCAGTCCAGTCCCTTCGAATAACCCGCCGGATCGGCCGCCGCATGACGACTGGACAGATGCGGCAGGATCACCGTACCGATGGCGACCCCGAACATGCCCAGCGGAAACTCCAGCAGCCGGTCGCTGTAGTACAGCCAGGTAACACTGCCCCCCATCAATAGCGAGGCCGCCAGCGTGTTGAACAGCAGGTTGACCTGCGCCACCGACGAACCGAACAGCGTGGGCACCATCAGCTTCATGATCTTGCGCACCCCGGCATGGGCGACATCCAGCCGGGGCCGGGGCAGCAGACCCAGGCGCGCCAGTGAGGGCAACTGGAAGCCCAGCTGCAGGATCCCGGCCACCAGCACACCCCAGGCCAGCGCCAGCACCGGCTCGAACCCCCACGCCTGCATCTGCGGCGCCAGACACAATGCGGCGGCGATCATCGACAGATTGAGCAGGATCGGCGACAGCGCCGGAATGGCGAAACGCTGATAGCTGTTCAGCACCCCGCCGACCAGCGAGGCCAATGAAATGAACAGGGCATAGGGAAAGGTGATCTGCAGCATCAACGTCGCCAGCCGCGCCTGTTCGCTACCGGGCTCGAACCCCGGTGCGAACACCCGCATCACCCACGGCGCCAGGAAAATCGCCAGCGCCGTGGCAACCAGCAGAACCGCAGCCAGCACACCCGCCACCCGGTCCACCAGCGCCTTGACGGCGGCGTGATCCCCTTTGGCCTTGTACTCGGCCAGCACCGGCACGAACGCCATCGAAAACGAGCCCTCGGCGGAGAGCCGGCGCATGAAGTTGGGAATCCTGAATGCGATGACGAACGCATCCATCGCCGCACTGGCACCAAACACCTGCGCATAGATCTGGTCGCGGACCAGGCCACTGATGCGCGAAAGAAAGGTCATTGCGCTGAAAACCGCGGTGGATCTGAGCAACCAGCCGCTCACTAAACTTCCCCTTGACAACCTGACTTGACGTTCGCCCTGACCACCATCATACTTGCGTGCTTGCTGTTCCCACCACACCGATTTTCAGGAAACCACCACCGTGGCCAATATCAAGTCCGCCAAGAAGCGCGCCAAGCAGACCGTCGTGCGCAACGCGCGCAACGTGGCTCAGCGCTCGATGCTGCGCACCGCTGTCAAGAAAGTGATCAAGGCGCTGGACGCCAACGATGCCGCCGGCGCCGAAGCCGCCTTCGCTGTCGCCCAGCCGATTCTGGATCGCTTCAGCGCGCGTGGCCTGATCCACAAGAACAAGGCTGCCCGCCATAAGAGCCGCCTGAATGACCGCATCAAGGCCCTCAAGGCTGCCTGAATAGCGAGCCCACCAGAAGCCGCAAGGCTTCCGGCTTGAAAAACCCGGCCCAAGCCGGGTTTTTTATTGCCTGAAATCCGCCTCTACAACGCCAAAAGCCAAGCCGGGCCACAGGCGCAGCGCGCCCGAAGCAGATCAGGACACACCACCCCAACGTTGCAAGCACCTGCGCACGCGCGGGCGGACAACCCCAGGATTGCCACATGAAAAACCCGGCCAGCAGCCGGGTTTTTCATAGGTGATGGCAGCAGGGAAACCGGATCCAGCCGCCCGGGCAATTTACAGCGCCGCGTCCCGCGCCTCGGCCTCCAGCAGTTTCTGCTGGTCGAAGAACGCCATGATGTCCTTCATGATCGGCCAGGTGCCCTCACGCCCCAGCGCCGACACCAGATACCACGGCCCGGTCCAGCCCAACTCTTTGACAATCTGCTCGGCCGCGACCTGCGCTTCATCTTCGAACATCAGGTCGGCCTTGTTCAGTACCAGCCAGCGCGGCTTCTGCAGCAACTCCGGATCATGCTTGCCGAGCTCGCGCTCGATGGCACGCACCTGCTCGACCGGCGAAACCCCGTCGACCCCACCCTCCATCGGCGAGATATCCACAAGATGCAGCAGCAGGCGGGTGCGCTGCAGGTGACGCAGGAACTGCGCTCCCAGGCCCGCACCATCGGCCGCACCCTCGATCAGGCCCGGAATGTCGGCAATCACGAAGCTGCGGTAATTTTCGACCTTCACCACACCCAGGTTCGGGTACAGCGTTGTGAAAGGATAGTCCGCCACCTTCGGCGTCGCCGCCGAAACCGCACGGATCAACGTGCTCTTGCCGGCATTCGGGAACCCGAGCAGACCAACGTCGGCCAGCAGCTTCAGCTCCAGCTTGAGCAGGCGCTCCTCGCCCTCCTCGCCCGGCAGCGACTGCCGCGGCGAGCGGTTGGTCGAACTTTTGAAATGCATGTTGCCCAGGCCACCCTTGCCGCCCTTGGCCACCAGCAGACGATCACCATGCCGGGTCAGATCGCCGATCACCTCATCGGTATCGACGTTTATCACCACCGTCCCCACCGGCACGGTAATGGTCAGATCCTCGCCACCCTTGCCATACATCTGGCGCCCCATGCCGTTTTCGCCACGCTGCGCCCTGAAGATGCGGTCATGGCGGAAATCGACCAGGGTGTTCAGGTTCTCGTCGGCGCGGACCCACACGCTGCCGCCGTCACCGCCATCACCGCCATCCGGGCCGCCCAGCGGAATGAACTTCTCGCGGCGAAAGCCGACGCAGCCGTTACCGCCGTTGCCAGCGATGACCTGGATCTCCGCTTCGTCTACAAGTTTCATGATTCTGGTTGCCTACTGATGGCGGCAGGCACATTGCCCGACCGCAAATTCTAACGATCCCGGCCACCCCGGGGAAAACAGGGCTGCAAGCCCTCACAACGGATTTCCGCCAACGAAAAACCCCGCCTAAGCGGGGCTTTCGTCAGCTGCCCACACCGGAGTATGGGCGCTTGCACCTGCGAAATTAAGCTTCTGCGACGATGCTGACGGTACGGCGCTTGTTGGCACCCTTCACCGAGAACTCAACCTTGCCATCGACCAGCGCAAACAGCGTGTGATCGCGACCCAGGCCGACGCCGGTACCCGGATGGAACTGGGTGCCGCGCTGACGCACGATGATGTTGCCGGCCTCGATGGCCTGGCCACCGAAGATCTTGACGCCGAGGTATTTCGGGTTGGAATCGCGACCGTTGCGCGAGGAACCTACGCCTTTTTTATGTGCCATGACGAATTCTCCTTAGCAATTAGCCGGCGATGCCGGTGATTTCGATTTCGGTGTAGTACTGACGGTGACCCTGACGCTTCATGTGGTGCTTGCGGCGACGGAACTTGATGATCCGGACCTTGTCGGCGCGGCCGTGGGACACGACCTTGGCGGTTACCGAAGCACCCTTCAGCGCATCACCCAGCTTGATGCCATCGGCATCGCCAAGCATCAGGATGTTGTCAAACTTGATCTCGCTGCCGGCTTCGACTTCGAGCTTTTCGACGCGGAGGGTTTCACCCTGCGCGACGCGGTACTGCTTACCGCCAGTTACCAGAACTGCGTACATGACCAGACTTCCTCTGTAGTTATTGTGGTCGCCGTGCCCGCCATCGAGGGCGGACAGGAGCGGGATTTTACTGGCCGCAACAGGTTCGGGTCAAGTCGCCGCCCGCTCTGACTGTCCATCGCCTGAACAGCGCCGGATGCCGGCCTGCCCGCTCTGGGGAATCCGGCAATTGCCCCCAAATCACAAGCTCGCTAGGCTGACTGGCTGCCGTCAGCGACGCCCCCACACCTCCTGTTACCGGCCCCGCCGGCAGCAGTCCAAATCGGATTTCCCATGGCGATGGATTTCATCCGCATCCGCGGTGCGCGGACGCACAATCTCAAGAACATCGACCTCGACCTGCCCCGCGACAAGCTGATCGTGATCACCGGCCTGTCCGGCTCGGGCAAGTCCTCGCTGGCGTTCGACACGATCTATGCAGAAGGTCAGCGCCGCTATGTCGAGTCGCTGTCGGCCTATGCGCGGCAGTTCCTGAGCGTGATGGAGAAGCCGGATCTGGACCACATCGAGGGCCTGTCGCCAGCGATCTCGATCGAGCAGAAGTCCACCTCGCACAACCCGCGCTCGACCGTGGGCACCATCACCGAGATCTACGACTACCTGCGCCTGCTGTACGCCCGCGTCGGTAGCCCGCGCTGCCCGGACCACGGCTATCCGCTGGAGGCGCAGACGGTGAGCCAGATGGTGGACCAAGTGCTGACACTGGATCCGGAACAGCGCTACATGCTGCTGGCACCGGTGATCCGCGAGCGCAAGGGCGAGCATGTGCAGGTGTTCGACCAGCTGCGCGCACAGGGCTTTGTGCGTGTCCGGGTCGACGGCGAGCTGTATGAGATCGACGAAGTTCCGCCACTGGGTCTGCGCCAGAAGCACACCATCGAGGCGGTGATCGACCGCTTCCGCCCGCGCGAGGACATCAAGCAACGGCTGGCCGAAAGTTTCGAGACCGCGCTCAAACTGGGCGATGGCATGGCTTCGGTGCAAAGCCTGGAGGCGGCCGATGCCGAACCGCAGCTGTTCTCCTCCAAGTACAGCTGCCCGGTCTGCGACTACGCGTTGCCGGAACTGGAACCGCGCCTGTTCTCGTTCAACTCGCCGGTCGGGGCCTGCCCGGGCTGCGACGGTCTGGGTATGGCCGAGTTCTTCGATCCGGCGCGCGTGGTCGTACATCCGGAACTGTCACTGTCAGCCGGCGCGGTGCGCGGCTGGGACCGGCGCAACGCCTACTACTTCCAGCTGATCGCCTCGCTGGCCAAGCACTACGATTTCGACGTGGACGCCCCGTGGCAGTCCCTGCCCGAGCATGTGCGCAAGGCGGTGCTGTACGGCAGTGGCGAGGACAGCATCACGTTCACCTACTTCACCGAGGCCGGCGGCCGCAGCCAGCGCAAGCACCGCTTCGAGGGCATCATCCCCAACCTCGAACGCCGCTACAAGGAAACCGAATCGCCGGCGGTGCGCGAGGAACTGGCCAAGTACATCAGCGAACGGGCCTGCCCCGAGTGCCAGGGCGCGCGCCTGAACAAGGCCGCGCGCAATGTGTTCGTCGCCGACCGGCCACTGCCGGAAATCGCGGTGCTGCCGATCGACGAGGCCAAGCGCTTCTTCAGCGAGCTGAGCCTGCCCGGCTGGCGCGGCGAGATCGCCACCAAGATCGTCAAGGAGATCGGCGAGCGACTCGGCTTCCTGGTCGATGTCGGGCTGGATTACCTGACCCTGGAGCGCAAGGCCGACACCCTGTCCGGCGGCGAGGCCCAGCGCATCCGGCTGGCCTCGCAGATCGGCGCCGGCCTGGTGGGCGTGATGTACGTGCTCGATGAGCCGTCCATCGGCCTGCATCAGCGCGACAACGAGCGTCTGCTGGGTACCCTTACCCGCCTGCGCGATCTGGGCAACACGGTGATCGTGGTCGAGCATGACGAGGATGCGATCCGCCTGGCCGACTACGTGCTGGACATTGGCCCGGGCGCGGGCGTGCATGGCGGCGAGATCGTCGGCCAGGGCACGCTGCAGGACATCCTCGATGCGCCGCGCTCGTTGACCGGCCAGTACCTGTCGGGCAAGCGCGCCATCGAGATTCCCGCGCGCCGGCACACGCCCAATCCGAAGATGACGCTGCACCTGCGCGGCGCCACCGGCAACAACCTCAAAGATGTCGACCTGGATATTCCCTCCGGCCTGCTGACCTGCGTCACCGGCGTGTCCGGCTCGGGCAAATCGACCCTGATCAACGACACCCTGTTCTCGCTGGCCGCCAACGAGATCAATGGCGCCTCGCATCCGGTCGCCCCGTTCCGGGAGGTCGAGGGCTTGGACCTGTTCGACAAGGTGGTGGACATCAACCAGTCGCCGATCGGCCGTACCCCGCGCTCGAACCCGGCCACCTACACCGGCCTGTTCACGCCGCTGCGCGAGCTCTACGCGCAGGTGCCCGAAGCGCGTGCGCGCGGCTATTCGCCGGGCCGCTTCAGCTTCAACGTGCGCGGTGGCCGCTGCGAGGCCTGCCAGGGGGATGGCCTGATCAAGGTCGAGATGCATTTCCTGCCGGATGTGTACGTGCCGTGCGATGTCTGCCATGGCAAGCGCTACAACCGCGAGACGCTGGAGATCCTCTACAAGGGCTACAACATCAACGACGTGCTGGAAATGACCGTCGAGGATGCGCTGAAGCTGTTCGAGCCGGTGCCGTCGATCGCCCGCAAGCTGGAAACGCTGGTGGACGTGGGCCTGAGCTATATCAAGCTGGGCCAGAGCGCGACCACGCTGTCCGGCGGTGAGGCGCAGCGCGTGAAGCTGTCCAAGGAGCTGTCGCGCCGCGATACCGGCCGCACCCTGTACATCCTCGATGAGCCGACCACCGGCCTGCACTTCCACGACATCGAAGCGCTGCTGGGCGTGCTGCACAAGCTGCGCGACGAGGGCAACACGGTGGTGGTGATCGAGCACAACCTGGACGTGATCAAGACCGCCGACTGGATCGTCGATCTGGGCCCGGAAGGCGGCCACCGCGGCGGCACCATCCTGGTCACCGGTACGCCGGAAGACGTGGCCGCGTACCCGGATTCCTACACCGGCCAGTTCCTGGCGCGGATGCTGCCCTCCACCTGTGCGCGTCCCGAACAACCGGCCGCCGTGGCCAACAAGCCCGATGCGCGCCCACCGCGCAAGGAAAAGCCGGTCAAGAAGACCGCAACCAGGAAAGCAGCAACCCCCAGCAAGAAGAAGACGGACTGATGAGCACTGAACCCAAACAGCTGGCCCGCGTGCCGATCAGCGTGCGCTGGCGCGACATGGACGCGATGGGCCACGTCAACAACGCCAAATATGTGTCTTATCTGGAAGAAGCGCGTGTGCGCTGGATGCAGGGCGTGGAAGGCGTCTCGATGACCGACCGCATCGCCCCGGTGGTGGCCAACACCAATATCAACTACCGCCTGCCCATCGTCTGGCCCAACGACATCGTCGTGGAGCTGTTCGTCGAGCGGCTGGGCACCAGCAGCGTGACCATCGGCCACCGCATCATCGATCAGCAGGACAGCAGCAAGCTGTACTCTGACGGCAACGTGGTGGTGGTGTGGATGGACACGCAGACCGGCAGGAGCGCGCCACTGCCCGAGGCCATCCGCAACGCCTCGAGCTGACGCCTCCCCCACACCCGCACACCGCAAAAGCCGCCCGCCGGGCGGCTTTTTCATGCAGTTCGGATACCCGATAAGCGGTCCTGCGGAGCACCGCATCATGAGCCCCTTCCACGCCGACTCCCACGACTGGCACCGCCCGGTCGTTACGGCCGCGGCGGCGCCTGCCGCCTGACCTGCAAACGGCCCTCCACCGTGCTGCCATCGGCCAGACGCAACCGCAGCGGCAGTTGCCCCCCTTCGGTCAGCGCCAACTCCGGTCGCATCAGCATCAGGTGCAGGCCGCCGGGCTCCAGTTCGACCCCCCTGCCGGCCGGCACCGGCAGGCGCGTGATCTCTCGCATCCGGCTGACCCCGTCCACCCGCGTGGTTTCGTGCAATGACACTTCGGCAAACACGCGACTGTCCGCGCCCACCACCACCACCTCAGCGCTGCAGTCGTTGCGGATGCGGGCATAACCGGCGGCCATCGGCATCGTACCCGGCGGTAGACGCACCCAGCCACCGCTAATGGTCACGCAGGCCGGCGCCGGGGTTTGTGCGGCGGCACTGGACGCACACACGGCCAACAGTACGCACACGAATGGTTTGGTTATCATCGAAACCACAACTCCCTGCCGTACGAGAAGCCGCAGCATGACCACGCTCATCGAAGTGATCAACCATGGCCCGATCCGCGAACTGCGCCTGGCGCGACCGCCGGTCAACGCGCTGGATACCGAGCTGTGCCGCGCCCTGATCGCCGCCCTGAACCAGGCGATTGCCGAGGATGTGCAGGGCATCGTGGTGTCCGGCAGCGAGCGTATCTTCACCGGCGGCATGGATGTGCCCCACCTGCTCGGCCACGGCAATGACCGGCACAAGCTGCTGGACAGCTGGCAGGCCTTCTTCGGCGCCGCCCGGGTGATCGCCGAAAGCCGCATCCCGGTGGTGGCGGCATTGACCGGCCACTCCCCTGCCGGCGGCTGCGTGCTGGCGCTGTGCTGCGACTACCGGGTGATGGCGCAAAGCGCCGATCCGGCCAAGCCCTATGTGATCGGCCTGAACGAGGTACAGGTGGGACTGGTCGCGCCGGAAGGCATCCAGCGCCTGCTGCGGCGCGTGGTCGGCGCCCACCGCGCCGGCGTGCTGCTGGCCGGCGGTGAGCTGGTCAGCGCCGAGCGGGCACTGGAGATCGGCCTGGTCGATGAACTGGCCGATGACGCCACACAGGTCGTGGCCCGCGCCATCGGCTGGCTGCAGACGCAGCTGGCGCTGCCGCACCAGCCGATGCTGCAGACCCGGGCCATCGCCCGCGCCGACCTGCACGAGGCGATGCAGGCCGAACACATCCAGCTCGAGCGCTTCGTCGAGGCCTGGTATTCGGCCGATGCGCAGACCGCGCTGCAGGCGCTGGTGGCGCGGCTGGGCAAGCGCTGACCGCGGACCGGCGGGCAGCCGGCGACCGCTATAATCGCGGCCTGTCGAATTGAAGGTCGCCGTCTTGTCCGCCAACGCCGAACCCGTGGTATCCGAACTGATTGACCTGCTGTCGCTGGAGCGGCTGGAGGACAACCTGTTCCGTGGCCAGAGCCGCGATATCGGCACCAAATACGTGTTCGGCGGGCAGGTGCTGGGCCAGGCGCTGGCCGCCGCCCAGGCCACGGTCGACAACGGCCGCCATGTGCATTCGCTGCACGCCTACTTCCTGCGGGCCGGCAACATCGACCACCCCATCGTCTATGACGTGGACCGCACCCGCGACGGCGGCAGCTTCTCGGTGCGCCGGGTCACCGCGATCCAGCACGGCAAGGTGATCTTCTTCTGCGCGGCCTCGTTCCAGCAGGCCGAAACCGGCGCCGAGCACCAGCACAAGATGCCCGAGGTGCCGCAACCGGAGGACATCGAGCCCAACCGCCCGTTGCCGGCCGAGGTGCTGGAGCGGTTGCCGGTGAAGGTGCAGCGCTGGCTCTCGCGCGGCGGCCCGTTCGAGTTCCGCCATGTCTACCCGCGTGACGAGCTCAATCCGCCTAAGCGCCCGCCCTATCACCAGGTGTGGCTGCGCCTGACCGAACCGGTCGGCGATGCGCCGGAACTGCACCAGGCGTTGCTGGCCTACGCCTCGGATTTCCACCTGCTGGGCACGGCCACTTTCCCGCACGGCATCAGCTACTACCAGCCGCATGTGCAGATGGCCTCGCTGGACCACGCGATCTGGTTCCACCGTCCGTTCCGCGTGGACCAGTGGCTGCTGTATTCGCTGGACAGCCCCAGCGCGCAGGATTCGCGCGGCCTGGCGCGCGGCCAGTTCTTCACCCGCGACGGGGTGCTGGTGGCCAGCACCGCGCAGGAAGGCCTGATCCGGGTCACGCCGGATGCCAACGAAACGAGCAAGGGCTGAACCATGCGCAAGATTTTCAGCAGTCAGCGGGTCGAGAACGCCGAGGGCGTGGCGCAGATGCTGCGCGATGCCGGTATCGAAGTGCGCGTCACCAATGGCCGCTCGTACCAGAGCAAGCGTCGGGGCCAGTTCAGCTATCTGGACAGGACCAGCGCCGGCAATCTGCCGTCGGTGTGGGTGGTGCATGCCAATGACCAGCCGCGGGCGCGCGAGATACTGCGCGAGGCACGCCTGCTGGACACCACCCGCCGCGACCATCCCACCGCCGAGTACGCCTTCAGCGAACCCCCGGCGGCCACCGGCAACGGTCGCAGCTGGGCCTGGCGCATCCGCTTCATCCTGATGGCGGTCATTGCCGCAGTGATCCTGATGATGGTGCTGCGCCACCGCGGCGCCCCGGAACCGGTGGTCGCCGCGCCCGCGCCACAGGCACAGCCGACCGCACCGGCGCAGGACCGGACCGACGAGGTCCGTGTGCGCATCCAGCCCAGCGCGCAGCCCCCGCGCAACTGAGCCGCGGTCACATCCGGCGCCGGCGTCCGTCATGCCTTGCATCGTCCACCGGAGCCGCCGATGACCACCGCCCAGCTGGAAGCCACCCTGCAACGCGACCTGCCTGCCGCCCGCAACGGCTGCACGCAGTCCTATGGGCGCATCGTGGCGGTCTGCCAGAACACGGTGACGGCGATCGCGCTGGCGATCACCCGTGACGTGCACGCCAGCGAGGACATCGCCCAGGAAGCCTTCATCAAGGCCTGGCAGCAGCTCAACCAGCTCAGCAACACCTCCAGCTTCCTGCCATGGCTGCGGCAGATCACCCGCAATCTGGCCCGCGACTGGCTGCGCGCCAACCGCAACCGCCCGCTCAGCGGTGAGGCGGCCGAGATCGCCATCGGCATGGCAGCCGACCCCTCGCCCAATGGCGCCGACGTACTGATGCGGGTGGAAGAAGAGCTGGCGGCGGCGGAGATCATCTCCGCGCTGCCCGAGGACAGCCGCGAAACCCTGCTGCTGTTCTACCGCGAAGGCCAGAGCTCGCAGCAGGTCGCGCTGCTGCTGGGCCTGAGCGATGCGGCCGTGCGCAAACGCCTGTCGCGCGCCCGCGCCAGTGTGCGCGGGGAGATGCTCAGGCGTTTTGGCGAATTCGCCCGCGCCAGTGCGCCGGGTACGGCGTTCGCGGCAGTCGTCAGTTCGGCGGTGATGTTGGCGGCGCCCGGCACCGCCAGCGCCATTGCCATCGGCAGCATGGCGGGCGCCGGCAAGCTCGGGGCCGGCGGACTGGGCGCCAACACCGTCAGCGGCGGCGCCGCCGGAGGCTCGATCGGTGCCGTCGCCAACAGCTTGATGCACAACCCGCACGACCTCTGGCTGATCGCCGTCGGCATCGGCATCGGCATGCTCACGGCGTGTATTGCCAGCCTGTACCTGCTTCGTTATGCGGAGACCGCCGACGAGCGCGAACGGGTCCGTCGTTTCCTGCGCCTGCACAACGTGACCACCGTGCTGTTCTGCGGCAGCATTCTGGCCGTGGTGGTGCTGAACCTGGGGCTGGCGACAGGCCTGGGCATCATGGCAGCCGGCATGATCGCGTTGAACTACCAGTACCTGGTCACCCTGCCGCGGGTGATGGCACCGATGCTGGCACGCGATGCGGCCCGTCATGGTCGCACTGGACCCAGCTGGGTCTATCGCAGCATGTTCGGCCGCACCGCAATGGTCAGCGCCACCGTGTTCACGGTGGGCGCGGTGTTGTTCTCACTACTGACCAAGTAAGCCAGCGCACGCAGCTGCTGCATTTCCGGCAAGGTTGAACGCCACACACGCAACACCCCCGCTGAGTCCAGCGGGGGTGTTGTCGTTGGTTGCTTGGCCAGTACCTACTTCGCCGCCGGCGTATGCGAAGGCATTGCGCGATGCGCGCCATGCCCGCCACGCGGGCCATCCTTGCGCGACGCCTCCAGCTCGGCCGGGCTCAGCTTGCCGTCCTTGTCGGTATCGGCCTTGGCAAACCATTCGGCGCGACGCTGCTCGGCCCGGGCCACGCGATCGGCCTGGTCGATGTAACCGTCCTTGTTGACATCCAGCTTGTCGAAGTGGGCGCGGTACTCGGCGGCGCTGATACGCCCGTCATTGTCCGCATCCATGCCGCGCATCATGAAGCCGCCATCGCGACCGCCATGATGACGGCCGTGGCGCATGCCATGACGGGGTGCCGGCATCTCATCGCGGGCCAGCTTGCCGTCCTTGTTTTTGTCCAGCGCGTCGAAACGCTGGGCCAGACGCGGATGCGCGGCGGCCTCCTGCCGATCAATCACGCCGTCGCCGTTGGTATCCATCCGCGGCGCCATCGGCTTGGACGGGGCCGGACTGGCGGCCACGGCCAGGCCGGTCACGGAGGTTGCCAGCAACGTGGCCAGCAGGAGAAGGGGCTTGCGTCGGGTCATGGTATGACTCCCTGGGGTGGTGGAACGGACGCGACAGTGCGTCCTCGTTACCGTCAACGCGCGGTGGCCTGCGCCGTTGACCACGAACCGGGCCGTATTCATCACTCAGACAGGCGCAGGATTTGCGACCGCTGGCGGCTATGCTGTGGACATGGCACTGCAAGGCAACCCGAACGAAGAGCTGCGCCTGTTCCAGACAGGAGAGCACCCCTGCGGCTACTGGCCGGACCGGCAGGCCCGCGACCTGGTGCTGGACCCGCAGGACGCCCGGCTCGGGGCGCTGTATCCGACCGCGCTGGGCTGGGGCTTTCGCCGTTCCGGGGATCTGGTCTACCGCCCGCACTGCGCCCACTGCCACGCCTGTGTGCCGGTACGAATTCCGGCAGAACGTTTCCTGGCCGACCGCAGCCAGCGCCGCTGCCTGGCACGCAATGCGGATCTGGAATGCCGGGTGGTGCCGGCCGAACGTACCGAGGAACAGTTCGCGCTGTACCAGCGCTATCTGGGCCAGCGGCATGCCAACGGCGGCATGGACAACCACGGTCCGCACGAGTTCGACCAGTTCCTGATCGGCAGCTGGCCGCACAGCCGGTTCCTGGAAGTCCGCGCCGCCCGGATCGACGATCAGCGCGGACGCCTGCTGGCGGTGGCGGTCACCGATGTCACCGAGCAGGGGCTGTCGGCGGTCTATACCTTCTTCGACCCGGACGAGCAGGCGCGCAGCCTGGGCACCTACGCGATCCTCCAGCAGATCGCGTGGGCACAGCGCGAAGCCCTGCCGCACCTGTACCTGGGCTACTGGATCCGCGGCCACCGCAAGATGGACTACAAACGTCGCTACCAGCCGCTGGAGGCCTATGACGGCCGGCGCTGGGTCGATTTCGGCGCGTTGCCGGACAGCCCCTGACAAACGCCTGACACCTCAACCGGTACACAATAGCGGCATGAAAGCCCATGCCCTGATCGCCGCCGCTGCCCTGCTGTGCAGCGCCTGCGCACAAACCGACGAGCGGACATCCGCGATGCCCGACACCTCCGCCAACCAGTTGCGTCTGGCCACCTACAACACCTCGCTGTATTCGGATGAAACCGGCGGACTGATCCGCCAGTTGCAGGGCGACAGCGCGCATGCGCGCAAGATCGCCGCGGTGCTGCAGCAGACCCGCCCGGATCTGGTGCTGCTCAACGAGTTCGATTTCGACGAGGCCCACCGTGCGGCCGACCTGTTCCAGCAGCGCTATTTGGAAGTCGCCCAGCCTGGCGGCGGCCAGCCGCTGCACTACGCCTACCGCTACCTGGCCCCGGTCAACACCGGCGTGCCCAGCGGGCTGGATCTGGACAACAACGGCGAGATCGGCGGCACCGGCCGCGACCGCGGCAACGATGCCTGGGGCTACGGCCTGCACCCGGGCCAGTACGGCATGCTGGTGCTGTCCCGGTACCCGATCGACGCGGCGGCGGTACGCACTTTCCAGCTGTTGAAGTGGAGCACGATGCCCGGCGCACTGCGCCCGGTCGATCCGGAAAGCGGCGCCCCGTTCTGGAACGATACGGTCTGGTCACAGCTGCGGCTGTCGTCCAAGTCCCACTGGGATGTGCCGGTGAAGACCCCGCTGGGCACCGTGCACGTGCTGGCCTCGCACCCGACTCCGCCGGTGTTCGATGGCAAGGAGAAGCGCAACGCCGCCCGCAACCACGACGAACTGCGGCTGTGGAAGGAATATCTGGATGGCGGCGACAAGCCGTGGCTGTGCGATGACCAGCACCGCTGCGGCGGTCTGGCCGGCGACGCGCGCTTTGTGATCGTCGGTGACCTCAACAATGACCCGGTCGATGGCGATGGCCGCCATGAGGGCATCCTCGAACTGCTCGAACATCCGCGCGTGCTGCGCTACCCCACGCCCAGCAGCAAGGGCGCCGAGGAGACCGGACTGAGGTATGCCGGCAAGGGCCTGCTCCGCCAGGGCGCGCCACAGCATGCCACCGGCGATTTCGGCCCGCGCTCGGGCACAATGCGGCTGGACTATGTGCTGCCCTCGACCGGATTCCAGCACGTGGGCAGCGGCGTGTTCTGGCCGGCCAGCGACCGTCCCGAGGCGAAGATCGCCGATGGCAGCGACCATCACCTGGTCTGGGTCGACGTGCGCTGACCCGCCTCCACCCTGAACAAAAAACGCCGGCAATCGCCGGCGTCTTTCATTGCAACGCCGCGCCTGCTCAGCCGCGCAGCTCGATACCGATCGCCGCCGCCGCGTCGCGCGCGATCGCACGCGCCTGCTCCACATCCGCCGCGCGCGCCAGAGTCACACCGACCCGGCGCTGGCCTTCCACCACCGGCTTGCCGAACAGGCGCAATGCCGAATCCGGATGGACCAGTGCTTCGGCCACATTGCTGAAGAACGGCACGCCATGGCCCTGCGCCAGCAGCGCGCAGGAGGCTGACGCCCCGTAGTGGCGGATGGTCGGGATCGGCAGGCCGAGAATGGCGCGTGCGTGCAGCGCGAATTCGCTCAGCTCCTGCGACACCAGGGTCACCAGTCCGGTATCGTGCGGGCGTGGGGAGACCTCGCTGAACCACACCGCGTCGCCCTTCACGAACAGCTCCACGCCGAACAGGCCCCAGCCGCCCAGATCGTCGGTGATGGCACGGGCGATCTGCTGCGCACTCTCCAGCGCCCTGGCCGACATCGCCTGCGGCTGCCAGCTCTCGCGGTAATCGCCATCCTTCTGCAGATGCCCGACCGGATCGCAGAACGCGGTGCCCCCCGCATGACGCACGGTCAGCAGGGTGATCTCGTAATCGAAATCGATGAAGCCTTCGACGATGCAACGGCCGGCACCGGCGCGGCCGCCGGTCTGCGCGTAGTCCCAGGCCGGGCCGATATCGCCCTCGCTGCGCAGCGTGCTCTGGCCCTTGCCCGAGGACGACATCACCGGCTTGACCACGCACGGCAGGCCGATCGCGGCCACCGCCTCGCGGTACTCGGCCTCGGTATCGACGAAGCGGTACGGCGAGGTCGGCAGGCCCAGGGTTTCGGCCGCCAGCCGGCGGATGCCTTCGCGGTCCATGGTCAGGCGCGCGGCCCGCGCGGTCGGGATCACCCGCAGGCCCTGCGCGGCTTCCAGCTGCACCAGGGTTTCGGTATGGATGGCCTCGATCTCCGGCACCACCAGATGCGGCTGCTCCTGGGCGATCAGCGCCTTCAGCGCGACCGGGTCGAGCATGTCGATGACATGGCTGCGGTGCGCCACCTGCATCGCCGGCGCGTTGGCGTAGCGGTCGGCGGCGATGACCTCCACCCCGAAGCGCTGCAGCTCGATGGCCACTTCCTTGCCCAGTTCGCCGGAACCGAGCAGCAGGACGCGGGTGGCGGACGAAGACAGCGGGGTACCAAGGGTGATCATCAGACGGTTCCGGGAAAGCGCGAAAGAGGGTGCACATTCTAGGCAATCCGGGCGGAAACCGCCCCCGGCGAGCCGTTCCCCGCGCCGCTGCCCGAGGCGTCCGACAGCTCATCAGCAGTGGCAACAGAAACCGCGGCCGTTGGCCCAAACCCAGGCCCGCGCGCCACCGGGTCCCGCTGGAGCAGCACTACGCCCGCCCGCTACCGGCACCCACTTGCATGTTGATATCAATTTGATATCTTTCTATCAAACTACCACGGAAGATGTGCCATGAAAGAGAAGTCGATCGGTTCCCTGTCCGGCATTCCCACCCTGCTCGGCACACTCGCGCTGATGCTGGCGGGCACGGCCGCCATCATTTTCGCCGTGGTGCTGACCAAATCCGGCGTGGGCGGCGGTGGCCTGCTGGTACTGGCCGGCATCGTGCTGGTGAGCCTGGGCCTCTTCCTGAGCTGCGGCCTGTACATGGTGCAGCCGAACCAGGCCGCGGTGCTGAGCCTGTTCGGCAAGTACGTTGGCACGGTCAAGGACAACGGCCTGCGCTGGAACAACCCGTTCTTCACCAAGCGCAAGGTCAGCCAGCGCGTGCGCAATTTCGAGAGCGGCAAGCTCAAGGTCAACGAGCTGGACGGCTCGCCGATCGAGATCGCCGCGGTCATCGTCTGGCAGGTCGTGGACGCCTCCGAGGCGGTCTACAACGTCGACGACTACGAAAGTTTCGTGCATATCCAGTCCGAATCGGCGCTGCGCGCGATGGCCACCAGCTATCCGTACGACCAGCACACCGCTGGCCAGCTCGCGCTGCGCAGCCATGCCGCCGAGATCTCCCAGCACCTGAAAAACGAGCTGGCCGAGCGTCTGGCCGATGCCGGCGTGCAGGTGCTGGACGCCCGCATCAGCCACCTGGCCTACGCCCCGGAAATCGCCCAGGCGATGCTGCAGCGGCAGCAGGCCAGCGCGGTGATCGCCGCCCGCACGCAGATCGTGGCCGGCGCGGTGGGCATGGTCGAAATGGCCCTGCTGGAGCTGCAGAAAAATGCCGTGGTGCAGCTGGACGAGGAACGCAAGGCGCAGATGGTCGGCAACCTGCTCACCGTGCTGTGCTCGGATCGTGGCACCCAGCCGATCGTCAACGCCGGCTCGCTGTACTGAACAACATCCTGAGGTGACCGCAGTGAATGTCTTCGCCCCCCTGATCATCGCCGCCACCGGCATTCCGGCGCTGTGCTTCGCGGTGTGGAGCGGACGCCCCGGCACCGCCCACGCCCGCGGCATCGGCCTGCGCTGGGCGCTGATCGCGCTGTGCCTGTTTGTCGGCGGCATTGGTCTCCACCTGGCCGGCGACCAGCAGACCATCGCCTACGGAGTGATCGTCGCGCTGGTGATCGCGGTCAATGCGCTGGGCATCTCGCTGGTGATGCACCTGCGCCGCGGCGGCGATGGAGCGCCACGCCCGTGAGCGAGAAGAAGGCCTATCCGCTGCGCATCAACGCCGAAGTCCTGGCGGCTGCCCAGCGGTGGGCCGACGACGAGCTGCGCAGTCTCAACGCGCAGATCGAGTACGTGATCCGCGACGCCCTGCGTAAGGCCGGGCGCCTGCCCCGCCCCGCACCGGATGATTCGAATAAGGAGGAGTCATGAGCAAGCAGTGGAAGTATCTGGTCGTCAAAGCCGAAACCAGCATGTGGGGCACGTTCAAGCCCGAGAGCCTGCAGGAGCAGCTGGACAAGCATGGGCGCCAGGGGTGGGAGCTGGTGAACGTGGTCCATGCCCTGCCCACCACTTCCTCGCCCACGCTGGTGTTCAAGAAGGAGCAGTGATGACCAGGCTCAACGCGTGGATTGCGGGAACGCTGCTCGCCTTCTCCAGCACCGCCTTTGCCGCGGACCCGGCCGCGTTGGCCACGCGCCTGCTCGACCAGCTCGATGCCGGCCGGTACAGCACCGCCGAGGCGATGTTCTCGCCGCAGATGAAGGCCGCGGTTCCGGCCGACAGGCTCAAGGCGGTGTGGGAATCGCTGACCGCGCAGCTGGGGGCCGCCGGCAAGCGGGGCGAGGCCCGCACCAGCGAGGAAGGCGGCTATCGCATCGTCATCGTCCCGCTGGACTACGCCAACGGCCAGCTGCAGGCCAGGATCGCATTCGACGAAGACGACCGGATCACCGGCTTTCTGGTTCAACCGGCGGCGCCGCCACCCGCCGCCGCCCCGGCCGCCGATGCCGGTTTCAGCGAACAGGCTTTCAGCGTGCCGGCCCCGCATAGCGCCAAAGCCGCCCTGCCCGGCACGCTGGCACTGCCCAAGGGCCCGGGCCCGTTCCCGGCGGTGGTACTGGTCCATGGCTCCGGCCCGCAGGACCGCGACGAGACCATCGGCCCGAACCGCCCGTTCCTGGATCTCGCCCGCGGCCTGGCCGCGCAGGGGATCGCCGTACTGCGCTACGACAAACGCACTTATGCGCGACCGCAGGAGTTCAACGGCGCTTTCAGCATCGATGATGAGACCACCGACGATGCCGTCGCCGCCGTGGCGGCGCTGGCTGGCAGCCCGCGGATCGATCCCGACCACATCTATGTGCTCGGCCACAGCCAGGGCGGCCTGCTGGCCGGGCGCATCGCCAACGCCAGCGGCAAGATCGCCGGGCTGGTGCTGCTTGCCGCGCCGGCGCGGCCGATCCTCGATCTGCTGGCCGAACAGAACCGCTACATGGCCGGGCTGGACGGCAGCATCAGCACTGCCGAACAGGCGCAGCTGGACGCGCTGACAGCCGCGATCGCCACCGTCCGCGGCGATCCGGATGCCACGTTGATGAACCTGCCCGGGCGCTTCTGGCAGCAACTGGAACAGGTGGACCCCGTTGCCGATGCCCGCAGCACCGCCCTGCCGGTGTTGCTGCTGCAGGGCGGCCGCGACTTCCAGGTGATCGATGCCGACTGGCAGCGTTGGAACCAGGGGCTGCAAGGGGAGCGCTACCAGTTCCGGCATTACCCCACGCTCAACCATCTGGGCATCACCGGCGAAGGCAAAAGCTCACTGGAGGAATACTCCCGGCCCGGCCATGTGGAGCAGGTGCTGATCGGCGACATCGCGCGGTGGATCAAGACCCGGCCATGAGACCGCAGACCCCATCGATTCCAGCGCAGTCCATCCCGCTGGCCGCACCGGCGGCGACGTCCCTGCTGTGGCTGTGGGGTCCCGTGCTGCTGGTGATCTGCATCAACCCGCTGATCCAGCTGTTCGCAGGCAAGCCCCCCGTCACCGCCGCGTTCGCCTCTTGGGGCCCGTTGCTGGTTCTGCCACTGATCACTGCCGGCTTGACCCTGGCCTACCGGCGGCGTCATCTGCAGCTGGATGCCCGGCGGCTGAAGATCGCCAGCACGCTGTACAGCAAGCAGGTGCCGATCAGTGCCATGCGACTGGACCGCGCCCGCGTGGTCGACTTCGACGAGAACCCGGGCTTCAAACCCGCCCTGAAAACCAACGGTTTCCAGATGCCCGGCTTTCGCGCCGGCCACTTCCGGATGAAGGACGGCAGCAAGGGCTTCTGCCTGATCACCGACAACCACCGCGTACTGGTGCTGCCCCTGCGCGATGGCAGCAGCGTGCTGCTCAGCCCGGAGCAGCCGCGCGCCCTGCTGGAGGAACTCAAACGGCTGGCCGACAACCTGCCCCGCGCCTAAGCTGCCCCCATGCGCAATGTCCCCCGCCTCCTGATCAACACGCCCGATATCGAGATCTGGCCCGGTGGCCTGCTGCGGGCGCGCAGCAACCACGATGCCCGCCTGCTGTCACAGGCAAGTCACGTGCTGCGCCGCAAGCGCGATGGCCGCTATCTGGCGGTGCAACTGCCGCATGGGCTGATGCCGCTGGTCAGCCGCCTGCAGGCGGAGCCCGGCATCGAACCGGCAATGGTGGCACTGGATGCCACACTGGCAACCCCGGCCCGTGTTCCGCCACCGGAGGGCGAACTTCCACTGCACCAGCTGCAGCAGCGCCTGGACCAGCTCGGCCTGCACAGTACCCGCTACGCCAGCCACACCGGCCTGTGGCTGATCGCCGAACCGGCACACCTGCATCTGGCCGGATTCGACCGCTACCGCCGGCCACTGTGGCTGACCCGTGGCGCCAGCCGTGCCTGGCAGCGCATGCAGCACACCGCCTCCCTTGACGGCATCGCACTGGAGGCGATCTCCGGCTACCGCAGCCATGCCTACCAGCTCGGCATTTTTGAACGCAAGCTGGCGCGCGGCCTGGACGTGGCGCAGATCCTCACCGTCAATGCCGCGCCCGGTTACAGCGAACACCATGGCGGCAACGCGCTGGACATCAGCGCTCCGGACGCGCCGGCGGCCGAGGAGTCGTTCGAACACACCGCCGCCTTCAGCTGGCTGCAGAGACGGGCCGGCGACTTCGGATTCCACATGAGCTATCCGCGCGACAACCCGCACGGCATCGTCTATGAGCCCTGGCACTGGTGCTTCCGCCGCACCACTCCCTGAGCGGCCTCTGGGCGTCGCCGGCACGGGCCTCGCGCCGGCGTGCCACGCCGGCAGTGGCGATGACCACCAGCGATATCGCCCGCCCTGTTCGCAGGCGCCAGCGTCCCCCGTTTTGCGGGGGTAAGCGACGGGCAGGAACAACCCGCCTGCCATCGCCGCGCCCATCCCCTGCATCGTCTGCCGCCAGCATGCAGACTCGCTCGTTGCCAGGAACCGGCCCGCGGGCCGTTGGCGCTGCCGATCGCGCTGACGCCTGAAAACGACCGGCTTTCGCACGTGAGGCTTCGGGGAAATCGGCTATCCGCCACAGAAACAGGATGGCCCAGCTGCGATCCAGGCCCCGGCGCTCGCCCCGGGCCGGCAGTGCGCGCGGCGTGGGCGGCGCTGCGCTCCCGTCCACCCGTTGCACTTTCTTGCCGATGCCACGGCCGTCGATGGGCAGAATATCGGTCCGGCCCAGCGGGAACATCGGCAGCATCGCCACCGCCCAGCCTTGGCTGCCGCGGATCAGACCCAGTCGCCTGATCCAGACCCCAGCGCGGTGATCGCGCAGCAGCTGGGAATGCGCAAAGCCGGGGGCGAACCCGCGTCGACAGCAGGGCCTGGCGTCAGCGCCGCAACGCGGCAATGGCCAGCAGCACCCACCCGCCCATCAGCAACATGCCGCCCGCGGGCGCCAGCCGCGTAGTCCAGCCCGCCAGCACCCCGGCGGCCAGACTGCCGGAAAACAGCAGCACCCCCAGCAGCAGCACGTACAGCGCACTTCGCCCCAGGGTGTTCAGCGAGGCCGGGCCGAGTATCGCCAGCACTGCGCCATGCCCGAACAGGTACAGCGCGGCAGTGTTGAGGTTCGACTGCGCCAGTGGCTCATTGAGCCCATGTGACGCGTAGGCCGAAAGACCGATGGCCAGCGCCGCCAGCAGCCCGCCACTGAACGCCAGGAAAGAAGATTTGCGCGCACGTCGTTCCAGCCCCAGCATCATTCCACTTCTCCACTTGCGCCTTGGCGCGGCTCAAAAAAAAACGCGCCGCAAGAAGCGGCGCGTTTCAGGGCAGATCAGTTCATCCGCTGTGACAGCGAATTACTTCACCGACCAGTAAACGTCATACGTACCGTCAGTGGTGAACGCCTTGTCGACGCCTCCCTTCCAGGATTCGTACGGACGGTCGATCACTTCGTTGCCGTGGGTGGTCGCCCAGGCACGCAGTGCGTTGCGCGCGATATCCAGGCCCGCCATGTGACCGGCGTAGGAAGCGAAGGACGAACGGTGCGCCGGAACGTGCGAATACGTCACCGGGTTGCCGGCCGGAATCTTCACGTTCAACTTGCCGTCGGTCGCAGCCACCGCGGCCGGAGCTTCGATCTTGGCAGCATCACCTTCCTGCTTGTCGGCAGCGGCGGCGGCACCACTCTTCTTGCGGACCGGCTGGGCCACGTCGAAGGCGTACTTGTCAGCGGCAAAGTCGGTGGTGACGATGCGCACCGGACCGGCAGCTTCCAGGCCATTGGCCTCCATCGTGCGCTTGATCCATTCCTGGTTGTCCTGGATGGACTTGCGGATGGTGTCGTTGTTGCGATCGATGTTGCCGGCATTGACGACCAGCAGATCCTCGGCCGGAACGTCAACGATCTTCAGATCGGTCAACGGGGCTTCGGCAGCGCGGTAGTCGACGTTCGGCACCGTCGCCAGCATGTTGGCCATGCGTGACAGACCCAGCTTGACGTCATCACCGATATGGCGGCTCACGTACAGGCCAGCGTAACGACCAAACAGGTCCATGCCGTACTTGACGGAGTAGTCCTGGGTGATCTTGACGTTGCGGTCGTTCTTGCCGGTCGGCTCAAGAGTGAAGGTGGTGACCTTGTCGTGGCCCCGGGTCGGGTCCTCGATGGCGATACGCACCAGCTTGTTCTTTTCGCTTTCCTTGATTTCCCAGCTGCCGCTACCCAGCGCGCTGTCCTTGGAGCTGTAATCCAGGCGGGCACCGACGCCGGCCTCCGGACCGCTGAGCTTCAGTTCCATGCCCTTGTCGCGCAGCACCAGCGGATTCCAGTCCTTGAAACGGCGCAGGCTGTTGACCGTGTCATACACGATCGTCATCTTGCGGTTGGTTTCGATGCTTTCAGAAATATGGCGCTCGCCCGGCAGGCACACGCCAATGATGACGAACAGGCCAGCCACGATCCCCAGGGCAATCAGGAACTCGATAATACGGGTCATTCAGAGAGTCTCCGTGGCCGATCCCACGGCCGGGTTGATTGAAGCGAAGCCCCCATCCTATCAGGCTTTGCGCAGGTTGTTGACTGAATTGACGCACCGGTTTCCCTGCCTGGTACGGAACATGGGTTGAGGGCTGCAAAGCGCGGCGTTCCGCTCCCGGATCAGGAGCCCCGCCACCTGCGGACCCGACACGGCCGAGGGCCGGTTGCGGCTATTTTCCATCCTCACCGGACCCTAACGCCAGCACGGAAACCGGCCGGGCCCGATTTTTCACTCCCACCACTTCAGACCAGCTGGAGTTCGAAGGCTTTGAGCACCGCCCGCGTGCGGTCGCGCACCCCCAGCTTGGACAGGATGTTGGACACGTGGTTCTTGATGGTGCCTTCGGCCACGCCCAGCGAGTTGGCGATCTCCTTGTTGGAGAAGCCGCTGGCCATCAGCCGCAGGATTTCGGTCTCGCGGTCGGTGAGCGGATCGGGCCGGTCCAGGCTGACAAATTCGTTGCGCATGTGCTCCAGCCCCGACAGCAGCCGCTGGGTGACGGCCGGCTGCACCAGCGAGCCGCCATCGGCGACAGTGCGGATCGCACCGACCAGCTGCTCCAGGGTCACATCCTTGAGCAGATAGCCCTTGGCCCCGGCCTTGAGCCCGGCCAGCACCAGCTGGTCGTCATCGAAGGTCGTCAGGATGATCGCCGGCGGCAACTGGCCCAGCCGCGACAGCGTCTGCAGCGCCTCCAGGCCGGACATCACCGGCATGCGCATGTCCATCAGCACCACATCGGGCGCGACCTGCGGAATGATCTCCACCGCCTGGCGGCCATCGGTGGCCTCGGCCACCACCTCGATACTGTCATCCAGCGCCAGCAGCGAACGGATGCCCTGCCGTACCAGGGTTTGGTCATCGACCAGGCAGACACGGATCATCAACTCACTCCTTGGGGCCCGGAGGCCAGCATCATATTGGTTACGCCCGGCAATGAGGCGCGAAGACGGAAGCCCTCACCGCGCCGCATGGACACCTCCAGCGCCCCCCCATATTGAACCAGGCGCTCACGCATGCCACGCAGACCGTTGCCCGGCAGTATCTCGTCCACCTCGCCACCGATCCCGTCATCATGCGCGACGATCACGACCTGGCCATCTTCCCGATGGACCCGGATCCACAGGTTGCGGGCACCGGCGTGGCGCACCGCGTTGGTGATGATCTCCTGGGTACAGCGCAGCAGCACATGGGCGCGCTCGGGGTCCTCCACGTTCAACGGCTCGTCCATCTCCAGATGGATGTCCAGCGAGGGCACCCGCTCGGTCAGCGGCCGCAGCGCCGCCGCCAGATCGATCGCGCCGCTCTCCCGCAGCTGGCTCACAGCTTCGCGCACGTCGGTCAACAACAGTTTGGCCAGCGTATGCGCCTGACGGACATGCTCCTGGGCCTGGCCCTCGGTGATATGTCCGGCCACCTCCAGATTCAGGCTCAGCGCGGTCAGGTGGTGGCCCAGCAGATCATGCAGCTCGCGCGAGATGCGGGTGCGCTCATTGACCCGGGCGCTTTCGGCCAGCAATAGACGGGTGGCCCGCAGCTCCGCATTCAGCCGGCGCTGCTCCTCCCGCGCCTGGGTCTGCTGGCGCGCCACCAGGCTGGTGACGAACAGGAACATGGAGAAACCGCCGTACAGCAGCGACTGCAGCAGGGCCTCGAACAACGGCAGGCCGAGGATCAGGTTGTAGACCGGGAACACCGCCAACTGGCTCAGGACCAGCCAGACGATCCCCACCCGCTTGCTCAGCAGCCACGGAATCACCCCGGCGGCCACCATCATCAGGATGCTGCCCAGGCCGGTGGCCGAGAGATAACTCACCGCCAGCGCCGAAACCGTCAGCACCAGCAGCACCGTGCGGTCATACCAGTTGGTATGGCCGGAGGCTTTCAGCCCGCGGGTGAGCCAGAAGTAGCAACCGCCGAACACCAGATAGGCCACAAACAGCCATGCCGCCTCTCCGGCCGCCGGCTGCGCCACGCCCTCCTCCGGCGCGTACTGGGTGTAGATCAACGGCAGGCTGACCAGCGCCCAGGTGAAAAGGCCGGCCAGGCGGAGAACGCGGGTGTGGCTGAGGTATCCCAACATCCCGGCATAGTAAGGATATGCGGCAGGTTGCGCCCTCCCTCGGAAGTCATGCCCGCGTCGGCTCGCCCGGCTCCGGCCACCCATGCGATAATTGGCCGCACAGCCTCCACAGGCCGACCGTTTTACCCCACGGAGTCACAATGTCGATTGTCATCCGCGACGTGCTCGAGCATGAGCTCGATTCCGTTCTGGCACTGAACAACAATGCCGGCTTGGCGATCCTCCCGCTGGACGCGGCAAAACTCCGCCGTTTCTACGAAACCGCCGAATATTTCCGGGTGGCCGAGCGCGATGGCAACCTGGCCGGGTTCCTGGTCGGCTATGGCAGCGGCAGCGCCCATGACAGCTGCAACTACGCGTGGTTCCAGCAGCGCTATCCCAGCTTTTTCTATATCGACCGCATCGTGGTGGCCAGCCGTCGCCGTGGCGGTGGCGTGGGCCGCGCGTTCTATGCCGATGCGCAGAGCTATGCGGAACTTCGCTATCCACAGATGGCCTGCGAGGTGTTCCTGGACCATGGCGCCGACGCCGCACTGCTGTTCCATGGCAGTTTCGGCTTCCGCGAAGTCGGCCAGAACACCATGCCCGACGTGGACGTGCGCACCAGCATGCTGCTCAAGGACCTGTGCAGCTACGAATGGGTGCATCAAACCTATGGCGACAACCTGCCCGACGTACCGTGGGTAGGCCACACACGCCGACCGCTGCAGCAGCGGCCGACGGGAACTTGAGATGGCAGTGAATTTGGATTTCGAACAGGCGGGTGAACTGAAAATCGGGCAGGTCGGCATTGCCAACCTGCGCATCCGCACCCTGGATGTGGAGCGCCTGAGCCAGGAAATGCGCGATCGCGTCACCCGCGCCCCGAAGCTGTTCGGGCGCGCGGCGGTGATTCTGGATTTCGGCGGGCTCAGCCAGGTGCCGGATCTGGCGACCGCACAGGCCCTGTTGAACGGACTGCGTGAGGCTGGCGTGCTGCCGGTGGCATTGGCCTATGGCACCCAGGACACCGAAGTGCTGGCCCAGCAGCTGGGGCTGCCCCTGCTGGCCAAGTTCCGCGCCCAGTACGAGCGCGCCGATGCCGAACCGGCCGCAGCGCCCGCGCCGCAACGCCGTGCGCCGGAACCGGTGCCTGCAGCGCCCGTCCCCGCCGCAGCGCCGGCGCAGCCAGGACGCATGCAACTGGGCACGGTCCGCTCGGGCCAGCAGCTGTATGCCGAAAACTGCGACCTGACTGTACTTTCAACCGTGGGTGCCGGTGCCGAGGTGATCGCCGACGGCAGCATCCATATCTACGGTACGCTGCGCGGCCGGGCATTGGCCGGCGCGCAAGGCAACACCGCGGCACGCATTTTCTGCCGCGACTTCCACGCTGAACTGGTCGCCATTGCTGGACGTTATAAGGTGCTGGACGATATTCCCGACACCCTGCGCGGCAAAGCCGTGCAGGTGTGGCTGGAACAGGACCAGATCATGATTGCCGCGCTGGATTGACGCGGCCCAAAACGAATACCCAGGAGAAGTCCTTTGGCTGAAATCATCGTAGTCACCTCCGGCAAAGGCGGCGTCGGCAAGACCACCTCCAGCGCCAGCCTCGCCTGCGGGCTCGCCCGTCGCGGCAAGAAAGTCGCCGTCATCGACTTCGACGTGGGCCTGCGCAACCTTGACCTGATCATGGGCTGCGAGCGCCGCGTGGTGTACGACTTCGTCAACGTTGTCCACGGCGAAGCCACACTGAAGCAGGCCATGATCAAGGACAAGCGCTTTGACAACCTGTACGTGCTGGCCGCCTCGCAGACCCGCGACAAGGACGCACTGAACAAGGAAGGCGTGGAGAAGGTCCTCAAGGACCTGGCGGCCGACGGCTTCGATTTCATCATCTGCGACTCGCCGGCCGGCATCGAGAAGGGCGCCTTCCTGGCGATGTACTTCGCCGACCGCGCCGTGGTGGTGGTCAACCCGGAAGTGTCGTCGGTGCGCGACTCGGACCGCATCATCGGCCTGCTCGACTCCAAGACCGCCCGCGCCGAAGCCGGCAAGGACGTCCCGGCCTACCTGCTGCTGACGCGCTACAGCGCGCCGCGCGTGGAGACCGGCGAGATGCTCAGCATTGCCGACGTGGAGGAAGTGCTGGGCCTGAAAGCCATTGGTGTCATTCCCGAGTCCGGCGACGTGCTCAATGCCTCCAACAAGGGCGAACCGGTGATCCTGGACAGCGAATCCCCGGCCGGCCAGGCCTACGAGGACGCGGTCAGCCGCATCCTTGGCGAGGAGCGCCCGATGCGCTTCATTTCGGTTGAGAAAAAGGGCTTCTTCAGCAAGCTGTTTGGAGGATAAGCATGGGACTGCTCGACTTCCTGAAACAGAAGAAGAACACCGCCGAAACCGCGAAAAACCGCCTGCAGATCATCATCGCGCAGGAACGCAGCACCCGTGGCGGCCCCGACTACCTGCCACTGCTGCAGCGTGAACTGCTGGAAGTGATCAAGAAGTACGTCAATATCGACGCCGATGCGGTCAAGGTCGACCTGGTCAAGGATGGCGCCAACGACGTGCTCGACATCTCCGTCGCCCTGCCTGACGACAAGTGATCTGCACCCGGCGGCGCTGGCCGCCGGGAGTGTGCCTTCCGTGAACCCCTCCCCCCTCTCCGGGCCAGACGTGGCCGTGACCTGTGTCGGCGATATCCAGTGGGGCGATGCCGTCGCGCTGCTGGCCGGCCATGGCCTGCGCCTGAACCATATCGCCGCCGGCGAGACGATCCCGGGCAGCTACTGGGGCGAGCCGGAAGCCGGCATCATCGGCAGCGAGGTGTACGTGCGCGATGACACTCCCGTGCATTCGATGTTGCACGAGGCCTGCCATCTGATCGTGCTGCCGCCGGAGCGTCGCGCCCAGGTGCATACCGACGCCACCGATTCGGTGGCCGAGGAAGATGCCACCTGCTATCTGCAGATCGTGCTGGCCGGACAGCTGCCCGGCGTCGGCAGCGCGCGCCTGATGGCCGACATGGATACGTGGGGGTACACGTATCGACTGGGATCGACCCGGGCGTGGTTCGAGCAGGATGCCGAAGACGCCAGGGCGTGGCTGATCGAACGCGGATTGCTGGACGCGTAAAACCGCCCCACACCCCGCTAAAACATGGCGCGCGGCCACGAGCCACGCCGCACCGGCGCTGCACCATGAGCCCGTTGCGGTTCGCGCAGGATGGCCAGGAACTCCAGGCGCAGCTGATCGGACCCCGCTTGCCTGCCGCGCAAAGCCACCGCCTCGGCCAGACGCGGGCGCGTGGCGAGGCGATGGACTCTATCGGCGCGTCGCGGTCAGTGTGGCGCCCGCGCCGGCTGCGATGCGCGCATATCCAGCACCACGCGGGTGCCGCGCTCCGGCTGCGAGTGGATATCCAGCGTCCAGCCCAGGTGGCCGCACAGTCGCGCAATCAGATCCAGCCCGATGCCCGCGCTCGGATCGCGCTCGCCACGGGCCAGCCGCGCGTACAGCTGCGCGACCTCTTCCGGACTCATGCCGTGGCCCGGATCTTCAATGGTGACCAGCGCCTGCGCAGAAACACCCAGGCGGATCACGCCACGGTCGCTGTTCTCGATCGCGTTGCGCAGCAGGTTGCCGATCGCCGCCTGCACCACGCCCAGCGGCGCCAGGATCTGGCACGGCTCGGCCTGCACCAGTTGCAGCTGCAGCTCCTTGCCATTGGCCAGATGGCGATGGTCTTCGATGATCTCCGGCACCAGCTGCTCCAGCGCCAGCAGTTCGCTCATCGCCGCCAGCCGGGCCGGATCGCGCGCCAGCACCAGCAGCAGCTGGATCAGCTGCTCGACGCCGGATGCGGTGCCACGGATGCGCTGCAGCTGCTGGCGTGCCCGCGCCGGCAACTGCGGCTGTTCCAGGGCCAGTTCGGCGGCACCGGTGATGACGGCGATGGGCGTGCGCAGTTCGTGGCTGGCGGTGCTGATGAACATCCGCTCGCGCTCGACGAAATGCTCGTTGCGCTGCAGATAGTCGTTCAGCGCGCCGGCGATCACTTCCAGCTCGGCACTGCCCCGCTTGTCGACCTGCACCTGCTGGCCACGCCGCTCCGGACGCAGGTGGCCGATGTCCTGGGCCAGGACCGACAACGGCCGCACCAGCCGGTTCATGCCTACCCAGGCCATCAGCAAGGTGACCAGCAGCAGCGCCACGCCCGCCAGCAGCGCCCAGCGGGTGACGAAATGCTCCAGCGCCGCGAAATCGGTGATGTCCAGCACCAGCATCACGCGGCCGAAATCATCGGTGTCGCGCACCATCGCCGCCGCGTTCCGGCCGGCCAGCAGCGCGCCGTCATGCAGACCCGGCGTCAGATGCGCCAGTGTTTCCGGAATGCCCTTTTCATCGTGCTCGCGGAACAGGTGCAAGGTGTCCGAATCCTGCCAGCGATAGTCCGGATCGCTGCGCATGTGGCCGATGACACTGTCCAGCTCGGTGTTCAGCAGCGCGCGCCACACCGCATGTTCGGCCCGCTCATGCACATAGTTGGCCGCGCTGAACACCGCCAGCGTCACCAGCGCCACATACACCGCCAGCCAGCCCAGCAATTTGCGCCGCAGCGTGGGCCGGGTCACGACGGGAGGCTGCCGGTCGCCGGTGCCGACAGCCGATAACCCACACGCGGCAGGGTGTGCAGCAGCTTCTGCTCGAACGGACCATCCACCGCACGCCGCAGCTCGTAGATATGCGAGCGCAGCATGTCGCCATCGGGCGGTTCCTCGCCCCACAGCGCGTATTCGAGCTGGTCGCGCGTCACCGCCGCGGGACTGGCGCGCATCAGCACTTCCAGCAATTTGCGGCAGGCCGGATACAGGTGCAGCACCTGGCCGCCGCGCCGGGCCTCCAGCGTGCCCAGGTCCAGCCGCAGATCGTGCACTTCCAGCACCTTGCGCGGATTGCGCCCCCGCATGCGCGCGAGCACCGCATCCAGCCGCACCTCCAGCTCGGGCAGCGCGAAGGGTTTGGTCAGATAGTCGTCGGCACCGGCACGGAAGCCGGCAATCTTGTCCGGCAGCTCGTCACGCGCGGTGAGCATGATCACAGGCACCTCGGAGCGGTGCTCCTCGCGCAGCTTGCGCAGCACCTCCGGCCCCTCCATGCGCGGCAGCATCCAGTCCAGCAGGATCGCGTCGTAGGACTGGGTTATCGCCAGATGCAGGCCGGTGACGCCGTCCGGGGCCACGTCCAGCACATGCCCGCGCGCCTCGAAGTACTCGAACAGGTTGGCGATCAGGTTGCGATTGTCTTCGATGACCAGCAGCCGCATGGGCGGAACCTTTGCAAAGCCCCGCCAGCGGCGGGTATCGGCCGATATCGTAGACGCGGGGTGGTCAGAATGTCGTCGAAACAGGTAACAATGGTTGCGACACGCTTCCCACGTCGTCCCCGCGATCATCGCGCCTGTCCTTCCGAGAACGAGTCGCCCGTGCGCCCGACACCTTCCCGCTCCTCCCCGAATTCCCTGTGGTTTGTGATGCTGATGGCGCTGGTGGTGGCCAGCCTGGTGGCCGGGCTGGGCATGCGCTCACCCAGCCCGCCCGACGAGCCGCGCTTCGTGCTGGCGGCGCGGCATATGGTCGAGACCGGGCAATGGCTGCTGCCCCATCGCGGCAGCGAGCTGTACGCGGAGAAGCCGGCCACCTTCATGTGGCTGCAGGCGGCAACCTACAAAGTGCTCGGCGACTGGAACCTGTCCTTCCTGGTGCCCTCGCTGCTGGCCGCGCTGCTGACCCTGTGGCTGACCTGGGACCTGTCGCGGCGGCTGTGGAACCGGCAGGTCGCGCGCTATACGGTGCTGGCGCTGTTTGTCTGCATCCAGTTCGGATTGATGGCCAAGCGCGCACAGATCGACATGGTGCTGGTGGGCATGACCACGCTGGCGCTGTGGGGGCTGATGCGGCACCTGCTGCTGGGCCCGAACTGGGGCGCCTTCGCCCTGGCCTGCTTTGCCGCCGGCGTGGGCACAGTGACCAAGGGCGTGGGCTTCCTGCCCTTGCTGATCCTGCTGCCGTGGGCGCTCTGGCGCTGGCGCCATCCGCAGGCTGCGGGCCCGGGCCGCAGCTGGAACTGGTGGCTGCTGCTGCCGATGTTCCTGCTCGGCACGGCGGTGTGGCTGGCCCCGCTGGGCATCGCGCTGTTGAACAATCCCGATCCGGCATTGAAGGCCTACGCGCACGAGCTGCTGTTCAAGCAGACCGGCACCCGCTACACCTCGGCCTGGCACCACACCCAGCCGGCCTGGTACTACCTGCAGGTGATCGCCACGATGTGGCTGCCGGGCAGCCTGCTGCTGCCATGGCTGGTCCCGGCCTGGTGGCGCCGCTGCCGCCGCGCCGATCCGCGCTATGTACTGTTGCTGGGCTGGGCGCTGCTGGTGCTGCTGTTCTTCAGCGCCAGCCCGGGCAAACGCGAGGTCTACATCCTGCCGATGCTGCCCGCACTGGCCGTGGCCGCCGCACCGCTGCTGGCCGGGCTGCTGCGCCGCACCGGCGTGCGCTGGCTGCTGCTGGGCTATGTGGTCCTGCTGGCCGTGGCGATGCTGGTGATCGGCTATGGCGCGGTGCATGGCGATGGCTGGGCCCAGCGCAACGCGGCCAGGCGGGCGATCGACCTGTCGGTGCTGCCAACGGTCGGCGGGTGGCTGATCGGCGTCGGCGCGGCCTGCCTGCTGCTGGCCATCACCCTGCGCCTGCGCCGGGCGGGTCTGGCGGTGGTGCTGACCACGGTGCTGCTGTGGTCGATGTACGGGCTGGGCGCGATGCCGGCGCTGGATCCCTACAGCTCCGCCTCGAAGGTGATGGACAAGGTGCGCGTGCGCATCGGCCCGGAGGCCGAGCTGGGCATGGTGGCCTGGCGCGAGCAGAACCTGCTGCAGACCGATCCGCAGGCCGCCGATTTCGGTTTCAAGCGCCCGGTGGCCGAGCAGTGGCAGGATGCGGCCCGCTGGGTTGCACAGGATCCACATCGGCGCTGGCTGTTCGTGCTGGACAAGGCGATGAGTCCCTGCGCCGATCGCGCCCAGGTCATCGCCATCGGCAGTGCCAACCGCAACAACTGGCAGCTGCTGCCCGGCACAGCGCTGGATGTGGCCTGCGTCGAAAGAACCCATGGCAGCGTTGACGGGGGCGATACCGCGCCGGACGACGACGGCGACTGAGCCGCGCCCGCCAAACCGGTGCCGGCAAGGACCGGCAACTGTCTTAACGCCTGACAGAATTTCCACATCCTTCCGACCGCATTCCGACATCCGGCGGGACAGCATCGCGCCATCCCATCCGATGGCCCCTGCTGCATGCCCGCCCCCGCCC
>NZ_LLXS01000040.1:0-3279 GCF_001431585.1 Stenotrophomonas pictorum JCM 9942
ATGGCTCATACGGGGCCTAACTCTAAGTAGACCCCGAAAACGGGGATATGCCGGCATACTCGGGCTGGGCTGGTTGGCTGTCAACGGGGAAATCCTACGTTGAGTCAATTACTTATCTCATTTCCCCGTTCTTGATGCTTCCCCAGACTGGGGTGCATATCAGCGGGAGCGAAGCGATATGTCATATCCACCCGGAAACGAGGGATATCAGCGGCGTGCAGCAGACACCGGCGGGGCGGGGAATGCCGGTGGGACTCCGGGGAAATCACCGCAATGCAAGGCTGCCGTGAAGCGCGGGGGGATCGTTCCGCACCTGCTGCCGCCAATCGCGGCTCATCCCGCCGACGCCGCAGCGTCAACGGCAGGCAAGCCCAGGTTGTTGGATGAGGTGCGCCGGCACCTGCGCCTGAAGCATTACAGCCTGCGCACGGAAAAGGCCTATGTCGGTTGGATCGTGCGCTATATCCGTTTCCATCGCATGGCCCATCCACGCGAGATGGCCGGCGAGCAGGTGGCGGCGTTTCTGTCGATGTTGGCGGTGAAGGGCAAGGTCAGCGCCAGCACGCAGAACCAGGCGTTGTCGGCATTGCTGTTTCTTTACCGCGAAGTGTTGGGCACGCAGTTGCCGTGGATGGAGGGCGTGGTGCGGGCCAAGCGGCCCAAGCGCTTGCCGACGGTGTTGTCGCCGCAGGAAGTGCAGCGCCTGTTGCTGGCGATGGACGGCCGCCCGTGGTTGCTGGCCAGTCTGCTGTATGGCACCGGTATGCGCTTGATGGAATGCCTGCGCCTGCGGGTACAGGACGTGGACCTGTCACGCATGGAAATCCTGATCCGTGATGGCAAAGGCGGCAAGGACAGGCGTACGGTGTTGCCGCGCAGCCTGCTGGAATCGCTGCGCAAGGAAATGGAGCGGGCGCGTTTGCTGCACCAACATGACCTGCTCGCCGGGCAGGGGGCGGTGTGGCTGCCCTATGCGCTGAAGCGAAAGTATCCGAATGCGGATCGCGAGTTCGGCTGGCAGTACGTGTTTCCGGCCGAGCGCATCAGTGTTGATCCGCGCGATGGCGTGCAGCGGCGCCATCATGTGGATGACGCGGTGCTGTCACGTGCCATCAAGAATGCGCGCATCCAGGTGGGCATCGACAAGCCGGTGTCGGCGCACACATTGCGTCATTCCTTCGCCACCCATCTGCTCGAGGCCGGGCACGATATCCGGACGGTGCAGGAACTGCTCGGGCACAAGGACGTGGCGACCACGCAGATCTATACGCATGTGCTGGGACGCGGTGCGGGTGGTCTGCTCAGCCCGTTGGACCGCTTGCCGGGAGCGTTGTCGCCCCCGGCGGAGTGAGCACGTCAGCCGTCGAGCAGGGCGGTGTCGCGCACCGCGCCCTTGTCGGCGCTGGTGGCCAGCAGGGCATAGGCTTTGAGGGCGCTGCTGACCTTGCGCGGACGGGCCTCGGCCGGCTTCCAGCCGCGGGCATCCTGTTCGGCGCGGCGTCGCGCCAGTTCGGCCTCGTCCACCAGCAGGGTGATACCGCGCTGCGGGATGTCGATGCGGATGCGGTCGCCGTCGCGGACCAGGCCGATGGCGCCGCCGGCCGCGGCTTCCGGCGAGCAGTGGCCGATGGACAGCCCCGAGGTGCCGCCGGAGAAACGGCCGTCGGTGAGCAGCGCGCAGGCTTTGCCCAGCCCTTTGGATTTGAGGTAGCTGGTCGGATACAGCATCTCCTGCATGCCCGGGCCGCCCTTCGGGCCTTCGTAGCGGATCACCACCACATCGCCGGCCTGCACCTCGTCGCCGAGGATGCCCTTGACCGCCGCGTCCTGGCTTTCATAGACGCGGGCATTGCCTTCGAACACGTGGATGGATTCGTCCACGCCGGCGGTCTTGACCACGCAGCCGTCGACGGCGAGGTTGCCGTACAGCACCGCCAGCCCGCCTTCGGTGGAGAACGCGTGGGCGACGCTGCGGATGCAGCCGTTGGCGCGGTCGGTATCCAGCGACGGCCAGCGCGTGGACTGGCTGAAGGCCACCTGCGTCGGAATACCGGCCGGGCCGGCCTTGTAGAACTGGTGCACGGTCTGGTCGCTGGTCTGGCTGATGTCCCAGCGGGCAATCGCCTCGCCCAGGGTGCGCGCATGCACGGTCGGCACCTCGGTGTGCAGCAGGCCGCCGCGCGCCAGTTCGCCGAGGATGGCCATGATGCCGCCGGCACGGTGCACGTCCTCGATGTGGTACTTGGGCGAGTTCGGCGCGACCTTGCACAGCTGCGGCACGCGCCGCGACAGGCGGTCGATGTCGCGCTGGTCGAAGGCGACCCCGGCCTCCTGCGCGGCGGCCAGCAGATGCAGGATGGTGTTGGTGGAACCGCCCATGGCGATATCCAGGGTCATCGCGTTTTCGAACGCCTCGAAGGTGGCGATGCTACGCGGCAGCACGCTGGCCTCCTCGCCGCCATACCAGCGGTGGCACAGTTCGACGATCAGCCGGCCGGCGCGCTTGAACAGGCCCTCGCGATCACTGTGGGTGGCCACCACGGTGCCGTTGCCCGGCAGCGACAGGCCCAGCGCTTCGGTCAGGCAGTTCATCGAGTTGGCGGTGAACATGCCCGAGCACGAGCCGCAGGTGGGGCAGGCGCTGCGTTCGATCGCGGCCACTTCCTCGTCGCTGATCGAGGCGTCACCGGCGGCGACCATCGCGTCGATCAGGTCCAGCTTGTGGTCGGCCAGCTTGGTCTTGCCCGCTTCCATCGGCCCGCCGGAAACGAACACCACCGGGATGTTCAGGCGCAGCGCGGCCATCAGCATGCCGGGGGTGATCTTGTCGCAGTTGGAGATGCACACCAGCGCATCGGCGCAGTGCGCGTTGGCCATGTACTCGACCGAGTCGGCGATGATCTCGCGGCTGGGCAGCGAATACAGCATGCCGTCGTGGCCCATCGCGATACCGTCATCCACGGCGATGGTATTGAATTCCTTGGCCACGCCGCCGGCGGCCTGGATCTCGCGCGCGACCAGCTGGCCCAGGTCCTTCAGGTGCACGTGGCCGGGCACGAACTGGGTGAAGGAGTTGACCACCGCGATGATCGGCTTGTGGAAGTCGCCATCGGTCATGCCGGTGGCGCGCCACAGGGCGCGGGCGCCGGCCATGTTGCGGCCGGCGGTGGAGGTTTTCGAACGGTATTCGGGCATGGGATAGCGAACGCGACAACGGGCGCAACGGCACCTTGGCCATTGATTCTGCATAAAAAACCCGGTTGCAGCTGCAACCATCGC
>NZ_LLXS01000041.1:0-1263 GCF_001431585.1 Stenotrophomonas pictorum JCM 9942
CTATGTCGAAAACCCACGCATGAACCCCCGATCTGTGCCCAAAGCGGCGCTTGCGCGACCGCCGCCTACCCGCCAGACTCGCCAAAAAGGGCGGTTGAACTTCCTATACCCCAAGGTGGCCCTACCGCAGCATGTATTCACTAATATCTCAACCAAAGGAGTATTCGAGATGGGTAAGCTAGCTGGCAAGATTGTCGTAGTGACGGGGTCGGTTTCGGTCATCCCCGGGTTCGATTCCATTGGCTCGGCAACGGTTCGCGAAGCCTTGGCCGAAGGGGCCGATGGGGTTGTCATTTCCGACATCAACGATGAGCAGGGCGAGGCATTCGCCAAGAGCCTGAACGAGGAATATGGTGAGGGGCATGCGCTCTATGTGCATACCGACGTGACTGATCCGAAGGATGTTGAGAAACTTTTCGAGATCACTGAGAAGACCTATGGTCGGGTGGATGCCATCATGGCCAATGCCGGCGTGGCGACGGCTGAGGATTTCGATAAGGATCCCGAGGAGGTTCTGAAGTCGAAAAAATTCATCCAGAGCGTCAACGAGGACGGAGTGTTCAATACCGCGCTCTACGGCTCGCGGCTGATGATGAAGCACGGGACCAAGGGCTCGATCGTGCTGGTATCGAGCATCCACGGCGTCGCCGGTCGCCCGAAGGTGGTGAACACGGAGACGGGCGAGGTGCTGATTGAACGCTTCAATCTGGTCCAGTATACGATGGGGAAACACGGCGTTGTCGGCCTGTCGAAGGCCCTCGCGCTGCAGTTCGCGGAATACGGAATCCGAGTGAACACCGTGAATCCGGGATATATTATGACGCCGCTATTCCAGGCCGCTGTCACGACTGACAAAGAGAAGTTGTCGCATGAGAAATCCTTGGAAACGGATGCCTTTGACTTCACCCAGCTGGCGGCGCTGCACCCATTGTGCAACGATCCGGTGAAGGATGCAGATATTGTCCCGCGTGGGAAATTTGGTGGCCGTATGGGTGTTCCGGCCGAAATCGCCAAGCCGGCGGTGTTCCTGATGTCCGACGAGTCTTCCTTTATGACCGGTCAGAAACTGGTTGTCGACGGCGGGTATACCGCATGCTGAGCATCGGCGGATAGTTAGTGAGCTTCTCCCATTGTGTGGAGGGGCAAATGTGAAACGGGGCGCTTTGGCGCCCCGTTGCTGCCGCTACATCACGCGCCCGGCGATCAGCGAGCAGCGGCTGTCGATCTCACCGCAGGGTAGGGTGCGGTATCAGCTCAAGACGC
>NZ_LLXS01000042.1:0-18170 GCF_001431585.1 Stenotrophomonas pictorum JCM 9942
GCAGCCGTTGGAATCTGCGGCTGCATTTCATCCAGGAAGGCCCGGTTCCGCTGGAAACCGGCGGCGGCATGCTCAACGCCCTGCCGCTGCTGGGGGACGCGCCATTCATCGCGGTCAACGGCGATATCTGGACGGATTTCGACTTCGCCCGGCTTCCCGCCCGGCCGGAAGGCCTGGCCCACCTGGTGCTGGTCGACAACCCCGAGCATCACCCGCACGGCGATTTCATTCTGGACGGCAACGGCCGGGTGCACGACCAGGGCACGCAACCGCGACTGACCTTCTCCGGCGTCGGGCTATATGCGCCGGCACTGCTGCGCGACTGGCAGCAGGTGATCGGTGAGGACGACGGCAGCACACAGCGACCGCCGCGCTTCAAGCTGGCGCCGCTGCTGCGTGCGGCGATGGCCCGCGGCCTGGTGACGGGCCAGCACCATCGCGGCCACTGGACCGATGTGGGAACACCGCAACGCCTGCACCAGCTGGAGCTCCAGCTGCGCGGGGAAAACGCCTGATCAGGCTTCCGGCGGCAGGCTTTCCAGCACACGCTTGAGGAACGGCACGGTGATGCGGCGCTTGGCCGCCAGCGATTCGCGGTCCAGCCGTTCCAGCAGCGCCACCAATCCGCTCAGGTCGCGATCGGTGCGGGTGAGCAACCAGTCGATGGCGGCCTCGTCCAGCGCCAGTCCCCGGCGGATGGCGCGCTCGCGCAATACCGCACCGCGCCCTTCATCATCCAGCGGCGACAGCAGGATGCGCCCGCATTGCGACAGCCGCGAGCGCAGGTCCGGCAGCACCAGCCCGAGCGCCTCGGGCGTGGCCCGCGCGGTATAGAGCAAGGTCACGCCAGCGGCGCGTGCGCGGTTGTGGAAATCGAACAACGCGACCTCCGCCTCGCGCTGCCCGGCAATGGCCTCCAGGCCATCGAGCGCAATGACCTCGCGCCCTTCCAGGGCCTCCAGCGCATCACGCAGACGGCCTTGCGCCGCGGCCAGCGGGAAGTAGGCCGGAGCCCTTCCCGACTGTTCGGTCGCCGCGCACAGCGCCAAGGCCAGATGGGTCTTGCCGGTCCCGGCGGCGCCGGCCAGATAGGCCCAATCGCGACTGCTGCCAGCCGCAATCGCACGCAACTGGGCCAGCACGCCATCCGGCGCACCGATGAAATTCTCGAATCGCTGGTCTGGCGGATAGCGCAAGACCAGGGGCAACTGCGGCACGCTCACTTCGGTTCAACGTCCTTCAACACGATCTTTCCGTCCGCGAGCGTGTCACCACGCGGATCCACCACGATCACCGACGCCTGTTGCTGGCCGGCATACAACTCACTATGGCGATAGCGCTCATGCGCATACCGCAGCAATACATTGATGATCGCCGCCGCCGGCAGCGCCAGCAGCATGCCCAGAAAGCCGAACAGCTGCCCACCGGCCATCACCGCGAAGATCACCGCCACCGGATGCAGACCGATCTTGTCGCCGACGATACGCGGCGTCAGCACATAGCTTTCCAGCAGCTGGCCGACCGTGAACACCACCCCCACCAGCACCAGCAGCTGCAGGTCGATGCCCTGTGCCTGCACCAGCGCCGCCAGGATCGCCAGTACCACGCCGGTGGTCGCCCCCAGATACGGGATGAAGCTGATCAGCCCGGCCACCAGGCCGATCAACAGCCCCAGGTTCAATCCGACCAGCGACAGGCCCGCGGCGTACACCACACCCAGCGCGATCATCACCGCGATCTGGCCGCGGATGAACGCGCCCAGCACGTCGTTGGATTCTCTGGCAAGACGCGACACGGTCTCGATATGGTTGCGCGGGATCAGCGAGGCCACCCGTTCGATCAGCTTGTCCCAGTCGCGCAGGAAGTAGTAGGTCAGGATCGGCAGCAGCGCCAGGTTGACCACCAGTGCCACCATCGCAAAGCCCGAACGCGAGACATAGCCGAACAGCGCGGTCGCTGCACCGCCGGCCTGCTGCCAGTGGCTGCGCACCCAGTCGAACAGCTTTTCCGGGGCCAGCCACGCCATGATCTGGAGGCCGCTCTTCTGCTCGATCCACGGAATCGCCTTGGTGACCAGCCAGTCCTGCGCCTGCGGCAGTGCCGCCGCCAGCGTGGAAATCTGGCGCTGGATCATCGGCACCAGGATCAGCAGCGCGAGTATGACCAGCAGGGTCATCAGCACGAACACCAGAATCACCGCGGTGTTGCGCGAGCGCCCGCGCGCTTCCAGCCGATCCACCAGCGGATCACCCAGCCAGCCCAGCATCAGGGCGATCACGAACGGCGTCAGGATCGGCGCCAGCAACCAGGTCACCCACAGACCGAAAGCGCTGAGCACCACCCACTTGAGGCGGCGCAGGAACAGCGCGATTTCCTCTTCGGCGGAATGGCTCATCGGATGCGGTACTCGGCCTGCTGGTATGCGGGAGCCGTGGACGCCGGCTCATCGCTTCCACTGGCGACCACCGGTGCCAGCGGCTGCAAGGCCGCATCCTGGCCCAGCATCCGGTTGAAGCCCGGCAGACCCGTCATCAACTCCAGATCCAGCACCAGCCGGTCGGCGCTGGCCTGCACCGGGATGATCGATTTGACCACCGGCACGCCCTGCAGGGAGGCGGCCAGCCGCAGGTAATCGTCGGCACTGTGGATACCGCTTACCGCAATCCGGTAGACGCCGGCCTTGCCCGACTCCGACGCCTTGGCATAGCGCTTGACCAGCGCATCGGCCGCACCATCGGCACCACCGGCCATCGCCCGGCGGGCATCGCCATCACGGGTGGTCCAGCGCGACAACTCGCGGCCGCCATCCACGAACACCCAGTCGGCCACCCAGCCGCCAGCCCCCCGGTAAAGCTTGCCGATCAGCTGCATCGGTGGTGAATAGCGCGCCGAGGCCCGTGCCACCGCCGCCGTGTCGCCGCGCCAGATCGCTCCGACCAGCGCCTGCTCGGCCGCGCCGCCAGCCGGCAACCCCAGCTTGTAACCGCGCTCGACCGCGCGATCCAGCAACACCCGCGCCGCATTGGACTGCTGCACGCCGACCAGACGCGGACCGCTGCCATCGTCAATGGCCAGCCACACCACCGGCTTGGGCCGCGGCTGTGGCCACACCGGCAGTCCCAGCGCGGCCACCAGACCGTCCACATCGTCCTGCCGGAAGCGCGCCACCAGCACCGTGCGGAAGCTCGGCGCACCGGTGGAGGAGGTGCCCTGGTCCTGCCGGTAGTCGTAGCTTTCGACATAGTCCTTGGCATTGCGCAGCGCCTGCGCCACACCCGGGCGGGTCATTGCACTGCGGTCACCCGACAGCTTGGCCAGCACCGACCCCAACGCCCGGGCCAGCGCCCCGTTGCGGTCCGCATCGGCCTGGCTGTTGACCGGCACCTCGGCCTCGTAGGCGCCGCGGGCGCTGGCAACATCACCTTCGGTACGCGTGCTGGACTGCGCCCACGCCAGCGGCACCGGCAGGCAAAGCGCCAGAAACAGGATTGTGACCAGGCTGCGACGCATTGAAATTTCCATTGCTCGACGGTTTCCGGAGGGAATTGTTGCCCGAATGCGGCCTTCGCGCCAACGTGGCCTGTTAAAATCGACCGTTCACTCCGCCAGTGCAGCCGCCCGTGACCAGTTCCCCGACCTCTGCCAACTCTCCCCTCACCTACCGTGACGCCGGTGTCGACATCGACGCGGGCAACGAGCTGGTCGAGCGCATCAAGCCGCTGGTAAAGCGCAGCTTCCGACCTGAAGTGATGGGCGGACTGGGTGGCTTCGGCGCCCTGTTCGACCTGTCCAACAAGTACCGCGAGCCGGTACTGGTGTCGGGTACCGACGGCGTCGGCACCAAGCTGAAGCTGGCCCAGCAGCTGGGCCGCCACGACACCATCGGCATCGATCTGGTCGCCATGTGCGTCAACGACGTGCTGGTGCAAGGTGCCGAGCCACTGTTCTTCCTGGACTACTTCGCCACCGGCAAGCTCGACATCGATACCGCCGCGGCCGTCGTGGGCGGTATCGCCAACGGCTGCACCGAGGCCGGTTGCGCGCTGATCGGCGGCGAAACCGCCGAGATGCCGGACATGTATGCCCCGGGCGAATACGACCTGGCCGGTTTCACCGTCGCCGGCGTGGAAAAGAGCGAGCTCAAGGACGGCTCTGCCGTGGCCCAGGGCGATGTGCTGATCGGCATCGCCTCCTCCGGCCCGCATTCCAACGGCTATTCGCTGGTGCGCCGCATCTACGAGCGCGCCGGCAGCCCGACCGACGTGGTACTGGAAGATGGCACACCGCTGCTGGACGCGCTGATGGCGCCGACCCGCCTGTACGTCAAGCCGATCCTGTCGCTGCTCAAATCGCACGGCGCTTCGGTCCACGGCATGGCCCATATCACCGGTGGCGGCCTGACCGAGAACATCATCCGGGTCGTGCCTGAGGGTCTGGGCATCACCATCGATGCCCGCAGCTGGACCCTGCCGCCGGTGTTCCAGTGGCTGCAGCGCGAAGGCAATGTCGCCGACAGCGAGATGTGGCGCACCTTCAACTGCGGCATCGGCTTCGTGCTGGCCGTACCGGCCGCCGAAGTGGCTGCCATCAACGCCGCGCTCGATGCGCTGGCGCTGGCGCACTGGCAGATCGGTGAAGTGGTGCCCGCCACAGGCGACGAGCGCGTGCGGATCGGCTGAGACCGCCGACCAGCAAGGAGCCACTCATGGATGCAGTGAATTCCCCCGTCCGGCCGCCAGCACCGGGCGAGGACAACGCCAGCCAGCTGCGGCTGCTGGCGATCTTCCACTATGTGGTGGCGGCGATCACCGGGCTTTTTTCGCTGTTCCCGGTGCTGCACCTGGTGATGGGGCTGGCCATGGTCAACGGCACGCTGCCAATGCAGCCGACCCACCCGGGCAACCCGCCCATCGCCCCGGAGATGTTCGGCTGGATCTTCGTGATCTTCGCCGGGGTGATGATCGTCTGCGGACTGACCCTGGCCGGCTTCATGGCCTACGCCGGGCGCTGCCTGACGCAACGCCGGCGTTACACGCTGTGCCTGGTGGTGGCCGCTCTCTCCTGCATGCTGATGCCCTTCGGCACGGTCTTGGGGATATTCACCCTGATCGTGCTGATGCGACCGCCGGTCAAGGCGGCGTTCGCTTGAAACCCGCACCGTCTCCATTTGCCTTGCTGCCGCGCCACCCTGCATGAGCGCCACCAAGAAAGCCGCCTTCTTCGCCGTGCTGGCGGTGTTCATCGCCACCTGGATCAAACCGATGTGGCCGCTGGAGCAGGCCCTGCACAGCTCGCTGACCATCATCGGCCTGGCCGCACTGGGATGGGTGGACCGCCGCTGGCCACTGGGCAATGGCGCGTTCGTGGCGATCTGCGGCTTCATCGCCCTGCACAGCATCGGCGCCCGCTGGCTGTATTCGAACGTTCCCTATGATCTGTGGGCGCAGGCGCTGACCGGCTGGTCACCGGATGCGGCCTTCGGCTGGCAACGCAACCATTTCGACCGGCTGATCCACGTGCTCTACGGCCTGTGCTTCACCCCGGCGCTGGCCCAGCTGGCGCGCCATGGCTGGCCGGCGCTGCGTGGCGGCCAGGCCTTCAGCCTGGCGGTGATGGTGATCATGTGCTCCAGCCTGGTCTACGAATGGTTCGAGTGGGGCATCGCACTGCTGTTGTCACCGGATGCGGCCGAGGCCTACAACGGCCAGCAAGGTGACATCTGGGACGCACACGCCGACATGCTGCTGGCTACGCTCGGCAGCCTGCTGACATGGCCATTGACCAGGAAATCCACACGATGACCGTCCCTCCCCGTATCGCGGTGCTCGCCTCCGGGCGCGGCAGCAACCTGCAATGCCTGATCGATGGCATCGCCGCCGGCCAGCTGGAGGCGCGGATCGTCGGCGTATTTTCCGACCGACCCGGCGCCCGTGCATTGGACAAGGTGCCCGCCCCATCGCGCTGGGCGCGCTCGCCCAAGGACTTCGCCAGCCGCGAGGCGTTCGATGAAGCGCTTGGCGATGCCGTGGCCGCCTGCAATCCGGACTGGATCGTCTGCGCCGGCTACATGCGCATCCTGGGCGCCGGCTTCGTCGAGCGTTTCAGCGGCCGTCTGGTCAACATCCACCCCTCGCTGCTGCCGCGGCACAAGGGGCTGCACACCCACGCCCGCGCCATCGAGGCCGGCGACACCGAACATGGCGCCAGCGTGCACTTCGTCGTACCTGAACTGGACGCCGGGGCGGTGATCGCCCAGGCCCGGGTACCGGTATTGGCCGATGACACACCCGAATCGCTGGCGGCACGGGTACTGGCGGTGGAGCACCCGTTGCTGCTGGCCAGTGTGCGCCTGCTCGCGACCGGCCGCGTAACTGAACAGGATGGCCGCATCCGCCTGGATGGTCAGTCCCTGTTTAGGCCGCTGCGCCTAGATTCCGCCGGAACCCTTTGCGCCTGATCCCCACATAGCGCCAACCGGTCGGCTGGCATGATCCTCCTTCCCTTACGGACCTGGTCCCGCATGACATTCGCGCCATTCAAATCGCTGGTGCCGATCACCTTGCTGGTAGCGGCAGGCGCCTCCGCACAGCAGCCCTCGGCACCGGCAGTGCCCTTGCCGGCCACCGAATGGACCGCGCCGGCGCTGGAACCGTTCGTGGCCACCTACCAGGCCTTCTACAAGGGCAAGGAAGCCGGTGACGCGACGCTGCGCGTGGTGCACAGCGAAGGCGCGCAATGGCGGGTGGATATGGCCGTCCGCGGCAAACGCGGATTCGCCAGCGTGCTGGGGCTGAATCTGGAACAGAGCACCGTCTTCAACAACGAGGGCAGCGTCTACACCCCGCTCAGCCAGAGCACGGTGAAGAAGGCCTTGTTCCTGGGCAAGAAAGTCACCGGCGTCTACAACTGGCAGACCGGCACCGCGCAATGGCAGGGCGACCTGAAAAAGGAACGGCAGCAGCCCATCCCGCTGCAGCGCGGCGACCAGAGCGCATTGCTGCTGAATCTGTCACTGATGCGCGACGCCCGCCCCGGGCAGACGCTGCAGTACCGTTATGTCGATGTCGGCCGCGTCCGCCAGTACGAATACCGGGCCGCCGATGCCACCGAGAACGTCCAGATCGGCGACCTGAGCTATGACGCCCTGCGGGTCTACCGCACCAACGGCGGCAATGACGAAACCGTCCTGTGGATCGCCAATGGCGTACCCACCCCGGTGCGCATCCTGCAACGCAAAGACGGCGAGGACGAGATCGACCTGCGCCTGATCGAATACCAAGGAGCCTGAGCATGAACCGTATTCCGAGCCTGCTTCGCATCGCCACCACCGCCGTCCTGGCCCTGGCCAGCCTGCCGGTACTGGCGATGGAGCCCTTCACCGCGAACTACCAGGCCAGCTACATGGGCATGCAGGCCAACGGCGTGATGACGCTGGCCGCGGAGGGCGCCAATCGCTGGCGCTACAGCCTGCAGATCAAGAATCCGATGGCCGATCTGAGCCAGAGCACGGTGTTCGATGAGCTGGCCGGCAAACTGCGCCCGCTCAGCAGCCACGACCGCTCGGTGCTGCTGATCAAGCGCAAGCAGGTCGATGCCAGCTATGACTGGAACAGCAAACAGGCCACCTGGAGTGGCGATGTGAAGCCCGAACGCCGCGGCCCGATCCGCCTGCGCGATGGCGACATGGATGCATTGCTGATCAACCTCGCCATCGCCCGCGACCTGGCCGCCGGCAAACCGCTGAGCTACCGCATGGTCGACGACGGCCGCATCAAGCCGATGACCTACCGGGTGGTCGGCAAGGAAAACGTGACGATCGACGGCAAGCCGCGCGAGGCCACCAAAGTCTCGCGCGTGGACGGCAACAAGGAGCAGATCGCCTGGATCGTGGCCGGCATGCCGGTGCCCGCGCGCCTGCTGCAACGGGAAAACGGCCAGGACGCACTGGACCTGACCATCAAGTCGATCCACTGACCCCCGCAGCCACAAAAAAAGCCCGGCAAATGCCGGGCTTTTCTGTTGCTGCAACCTCACTTGGCCGGAGCATCGCGCTTGAATACCGTCTTGCAGTCACGACGGAACTCTTCGCCGCTGCTGCGCCACAGGAAGCTGCGGCACTGGCGATTGCCCTCCTCCGCATCCTGCACCGTCACCGCGTAGAAGGCCTGCAGGAACTCGTCACGGCTGACCTGGCCATCGCCATTCCAGTCCATCTGCTCCTTCTCCACCCCGCGGGTGATCGCCACGCCGGAATACCAGGCCCAGCCCAGCCAAACCAGTGCGATCAGCACCAGCACCAGCAGGGCCCGCCGACGCGGCGTGAAGCGGCCCTTGATGATCATGCGATGCGCCGGATGCCGGCACCGAGCGCACCGAGCTTCTCCTCGATGTTCTCGTAGCCACGGTCCAGGTGGTAGATGCGGTCGATGGTGGTGTCGCCATCGGCCATCAGACCGGCCAGGATCAACGACGCCGAAGCACGCAGGTCGGTCGCCATCACCGGCGCGCCGCTCAGGCGCTCGACCCCGCGACAGATCGCGGTGCGTCCCTCGATCTGGATGTCCGCCCCCAGCCGCTGCAGCTCCTGTACGTGCATGAAGCGGTTCTCGAAGATGGTTTCGTTGATCACGCCCACGCCATCGGCCACACAGTTCAGCGCCATGAACTGCGCCTGCATGTCGGTCGGAAACGCCGGATACGGCGCGGTGGTCAGATTGACCGCTTTGGGCCGCTTGCCGTGCATGTCCAAAGTGATGGTGTCTTCGGTGGCTTCGATCTCCGCACCGGCCTCGACCAGCTTGGCCAGCACCGCATCCATCGTGTCCGGACGCGCGTTGCGCACCACGATGCGCCCGCCGGTCATCGCCGCGGCCACCAGGAAGGTGCCGGTTTCGATGCGGTCGGCCAGTACCGCATGGCGGCCGCCGGCCAGACGCTCGACGCCTTCGATCACCAGCCGCGCGGTGCCGATGCCCTCGATCTTCGCGCCCAGTGCGATCAGGCAATGCGCCAGATCCGACACCTCCGGCTCCATCGCCGCGTTGTCCAGCACCGTGGTGCCTTCGGCCAGCACCGCGGCCATCAGCACGTTCTCGGTACCGGTCACGCTGACCATGTCGAAAGTGAAGTGCCCGCCCTTCAGACGACCATCGACGTGGGCCTTGATGAAACCGTTCTCGACGGTGATGTGCGCACCCAGCGCCTGCAGGCCCTTGATGTGCTGGTCCACCGGACGCGAGCCGATCGCGCAACCGCCCGGCAGCGACACTTCGGCCTGACCGAACTTGGCCAGCAACGGCCCCAGCACCAGGATCGAGGCGCGCATGGTCTTGACCAGCTCATACGGGGCGACATGCTGATCCACGGTGCGCGGATCGACCACGATCGCGCTGCCGCGCGAGAGCGTGCCCTGGTCGATGGTGACCTTGGCGCCCAGCTCGCCGAGCAGCTTCACGGTGGTGATCACGTCGTGCAGGTGCGGCACGTTGGTGATCTCCACCGGCGCATCGGCAAGCAAGGTGGCGCACAGGATCGGCAGAACGGCGTTCTTGGCGCCGGAAACATTGACCTCACCGTTCAGCGCGCTGCCGCCGGTGACTACGATTTTTGCCATGGAGTAAGGGCCGATAAGTAGAAAGGAGAGAGTTGCCGGCTCAGCCGGCTTCTGCCGGCGTAACGGTTTTCAGTGCCAACGCGTGGATCGCGCCGCTGTCCAGCTGCGCCTTGACCGTGGCATTGACCATGCGGTGCCGCGCCAGCAGCGGCTTGCCGGCAAACGCCTCGCACACCACCGTGGCCTCGAAATGCACGCCGTCGTCACCCTGCACGTCCGCACGGGCGCCTGGCAGGCCGGTTTCGATCAGGTTTCGGATGGTTTCGGCGTCCAAAGCGCTTTCCTAATAAAATGGGCGCCCATTCTACTATTCCGAGTGGCGCCCGTATGGCTGCTTCCCCCCTTTCGCTGAACGCGGTCCGTGATGCCGACCTGATCGCCAGCGGCCACCGTGTCTTTGAGATCGAACAGGCCGAGCTGGACCGCGTCGGCAACCGTCTGGGCGCCGAGTTCGCTGCCGCCTGCCGCCTGATCCTGGGCGCGCGCGGCCGGGTGGTCGCCACCGGCATGGGCAAATCCGGGCACATCGCGCGCAAGATCGCCGCCACCCTGGCTTCCACCGGCACCCCTGCGTTCTACGTGCACCCGGGTGAAGCCGGCCATGGCGACCTGGGCATGATCACCGAGGACGACGTGGTGCTGGCACTGTCCTATTCCGGTGAGTCGGACGAAGTGCTGATGCTGCTGCCGGTGCTCAAGCGCCAGGGCAACCCGCTGATCTCGATGACCGGAAAGCCACAGTCCAGCCTGGCCAGAGCCGCCGACGTGCATCTGGATGTGAACGTCGCCAACGAGGCCTGCCCGCTGGCGCTGGCACCGACCTCCAGCACCACCGCCTCGCTGGCGATGGGCGATGCGCTGGCGGTGGCACTGCTCGATGCGCGCGGCTTCACCGCCGATGATTTCGCCCGCTCGCACCCGGCCGGCAGCCTCGGCCGGCGCCTGCTGCTGCACATCACCGATGTGATGCACAGCGGCGAGGACCTGCCCAGCGTGCGCGAGGATGCCAGCCTGAGCGAGGCACTGCTGGAGATGAGCCGCAAGCGTCTGGGCATGACCGCCATCGTCGATGCCCAGGGCCGCCTGGCGGGACTGTTCACCGATGGCGACCTGCGCCGGGCGCTGGATACCGACCTGGACGTGCGCACCGTCGGCATCGCCCAGGTGATGACCCGCAACCCGCGCACCATCGGCGCCGACCAGCTGGCCGTGGAAGCCGCGCGTCTGCTGGAGACGCACCAGATCAACGGCCTGATCGTCGTCGATGCCGGCAACCGTCCGGTCGGCGCCCTGAATATTCATGACCTGTTGCGGGCAAAAGTGGTTTAAAGCCAGCACAATGACGCGTTCCGGGCCCCGGCCCGGTCAAGCCGCAACGGACCGCACCGCACATGCCCTATTCCCCGCTCGAGCACTTTCCCTCCGCCCTGCATGTCACCGCCAGCGCCATCCGGCTGGCGTGCTTTGACGTGGATGGCACGCTGACCGACGGCCGCCTGTTCTACGACCATGCCGGCAACGAGAGCAAGGCGTACTACGTGCAGGACGGACTGGGCCTGAAACTGCTGCAGCAGCATGGCATCCATCCGGTATTGATCACCGCGCGCAACAGCCTGTCCGCGCAGAAGCGCGGCGCCGACCTGGGCATCGACACCCAGATCGCGGTCGGCGACAAGCTCGCCAGCGTGCGCGCCTTGTGCCAACAGCACGGCATCGGCCTGGAGCAGGTGGCCTTCATGGGCGACGACCTGCCCGATCTGGCGCCACTGTGCGCGGTCGGCCTGGCGGTGGCACCGGCGGACGCGCACCCCTGGATCACCGAGCGCGTGCACTGGCAGACCCGTGCCGCCGGCGGCCGTGGCGCCGCACGCGAACTGTGCGACGTGCTGCTGGCCGCGCAAGGAAAGCTGGACGCGGTGCTGGCGAGGTATGCACGATGAACTGGCGCACCTTGCTCGGCATTGGCCTGGCAGCGGCCGCGCTGGCCAGCGGCTGGTCGGCCTGGCACCACCGCAAAGCGGCCGTTCCGGTCGCTGCCGACAGCCTGCGCTCGGACTACGTGCTGAGCGATTTCGAGATCGTGGCGCTCGACAAGCAAGGCAAGGAATCCACCACCTTGCGGGCGCCCAGCATGGAGCGCAGCCGGGCCGATGAATCGATGACCATCACCCGTCCGCTGTTCCTGCTGCCCGATGCGGCCGGCCACCACTGGCAGCTGCAATCGGACACCGGCTGGGTCAGCGCCAAGGGCGAGGAGATGCGCCTGCGCGGCAATGTCGCCGGCGACAGCCCCAGCGACGGCAAAACCCCGCCCACCACCTTCCGCACCGATGCACTGGATGTGTTCCCCGAGCAGAATCTGGCCCGTACCGACGGGCAGGTCACCATGACCCGCCCCGGTCTGCACCAGAGCGGTGTCGGCTTCCGGGCCAATCTGAAATCCGGCCAATATTCCCTCCTTTCCCAGGTCAAGACCCGCTATGAACCCACTGCTGCCCGCTAAGCTCGCGTCACTCGCTCTGCTCGCCGGCCTCCTTGCGCCGGGTCTGGCCTGGTCCAAGGCCGCCGACCGCAACCAGCCGATGACCATCGACTCGACCAGCAGCGACTGCAACATGACCGGTGACAACGGCAAGTGCCGTTTCAGCGGCAACGTGGTCATCACCCAGGGCACGCTGGAGATCCATGCCGATACCGCCGACGTGATCCAGAAAAACGGTGAAACCGAACGTGTCGTGCTGACAGGCAAACAGGCCACGCTGAAACAGCAGATGGACGACAACACCTGGATGAACGCCCGCGCCGACAGCATGGATTACAACGTCGGCAGCGAAATCATCATCCTGACCGGCAACTACAAGGTCGACTCCGAGCGCGGCTCCAACTCCGGCCAGCGCATGGTCTACAACACCCGTTCCGGCGCCATGCAGAGCGGCGGCGACGGCACCCGTGTGCGCACCGTGATCCAGCCCAAGAACAAGGCCGCAACCCCGGGAGAGAAGAAGTAATGCTCATCGCCGAAGGCCTGCGCAAGCGCTACAAGAACCGCGAAGTCGTCAAGAACTTCGGCCTGACCCTGGCGGCCGGCGAAGTGGTGGGCCTGCTCGGCCCCAACGGCGCCGGCAAGACCACCTGCTTCTACATGATCGTGGGCCTGGTGGAGAGCGACGCCGGCCGTATCGAGCTGGACGGACGCGACATCACCTCCGATCCGATGTACTCGCGCGCCAAGCTGGGGGTGGGTTATCTGCCTCAGGAACCGTCGGTGTTCCGCAAGCTCACCGTGGCCGACAACATCCGCCTGGTGCTGGAACTGCGCGAGGACCTGGATGCCGCAGGCCGCGAGCGCGAGCTGTCTTCGCTGCTGGACGAGCTGCAGATCGGTCACGTTGCCGAGCAGGCCGGTGCCAGCCTCTCCGGCGGCGAACGCCGTCGCTGCGAGATCGCACGCGCGCTGGCCGCCAAGCCACGCCTGATCCTGCTCGATGAACCCTTCGCCGGTGTCGATCCGATCTCGGTCGGCGAGATCCAGCGCATCGTCACCCACCTCAAGCAGCGTGGCATCGGGGTGCTGATCACCGACCACAACGTGCGCGAGACCTTGGGAATCTGCGACCGCGCGTATATCCTCAATGAAGGCAGCGTACTGGCGCAGGGGGCACCGGACGAACTGCTGGCCAATACCGACGTTCGCCGCGTGTATCTCGGAGACACCTTCACCCTCTGAGCGGCGACCGCCCGGCCATCCGCCCTTCCTGGACAGGCACCGGCATGAAAGCACGGCTGCAGACATCGCTGGGACAGCATCTGGTCATGACGCCGCAATTGCGTCAGGCCATCAAGCTGTTGCAGATGTCCAGCACCGAGCTGGAAGTGGAGCTGGCCGAAGCGGTGGAAACCAATCCACTGCTGGAATGGGCCGAGAACGCCGAACAGACCGCGGCCAGCGACACCGGCGAACGCAGCGGATCAACGGCCGACAGCGGCAAGGACGAGGATCGGCCGGACTGGTCCACCGATGATCCGGACTGGGGCGGCGGGAAAAGCGGATCGTTCGACGGCGATGACGACGATGCCAGCGACCGCGTGGCCGAGCCGGAAACGCTCGCCGACCACCTGCTCTGGCAGCTGCACCTGTCCCCCCTTAACAGCCGCGACCGCACGATAGGTGCAGCGCTGATCGATGCCTTCGATGACGACGGCTATCTGCGCGAACCGCTGGCGGCCATCGCGCAGACGCTGCTGCCGGATATCCGCGCGGACGAAGACGAAATCCTGACCGTACTGCACCAGATCCAGCGCTTCGATCCGGTCGGCATTGGCGCACGCACGCTGGGCGAATGCCTGAAACTGCAGCTGCACGTCCTGCCGGCGGATACCGCCGGGCTGGCGCTGGCGCGCGTGATCGCCGACGGTCCACTCGAGCGCCTGCCACGCGCGGGCATCGCCGGAATCGCCCAGGAGCTGAAACAGCCGGTGGCCGCCGTCGATGAAGCGGTGCAACTGCTGCGCTCGCTGGATCCGCGCCCGGGCAAGCAGATCGGCGAGCTTTCCACAGACAGCTATGTCGTCCCGGATTGCGTGGTGTGGCGCCAGCGCGGCGTCTGGCGCGCGGCCCTGGCCGGCCATGCCGGTCCACGCGTGGTCATCCACCGTGGCTACGAGCAGCTGATCCGCCGCTGTGGCGATGCCGATGCCAGCTATCTGCGCGCCCAGCTGCAGGAGGCCCGGTGGCTGCTCAAGAGCCTGGAAGCCCGCGGCGAGACCCTGCTGCGGGTGGTCAACCGCCTGTTGCATCACCAGGCCGCGTTCCTGGAGTTCGGCGCGCAGGCGTTGCGCCCGCTGACCCTGCGCGAGATCGCCGGCGAGCTGGAACTGCATGAATCCACCATTTCGCGTGCCATCGCCCGCAAATATGTCCGCACCCCGCGCGGCACCTTGCCGCTGCGCGCGTTTTTCGCCTCGGGCATCGACACCGACAGCGGCGGTGAAGCCTCCAGCACCGCCATCCAATCGATGCTCCGCAAGCTGATCGAGGCGGAAAACCCGCGCAAGCCGCTTTCTGACGCCAAGCTGGCTGAAATGCTCAAAACCTCCGGCATACCGGTAGCGCGGCGCACCGTTGCGAAGTATCGTGAAGCCATGAACATCTCCGCCTCCCACGAACGCGTCCGCATCGTCTGAAGCATTCGCAGGTCCGGCGCAGGGTTCATCAAGGCAACCCCGAACCACAGGAGGAATCCGATGCGTATCGAGACGTTTGGCAAAGACGTGGAAGTCACGCCCGCCCTGAAGGAGTATGTGGAAACCAAGCTGCAGCGATTGGCCAAACACTTCGACCAGCACTGCGAAGTCCGGGTGACACTGTCACTGCAGAAGAACGAACACCACGTCGACGCCAGCGCCAACCTCCCCGGCCAGACCTTGCACGCCGAAGCCGGCGCACAGACCATGTATGCGGCCATCGACATCCTGGCCGACAAGCTCGACCGGCTGGTCATCAGGTACAAGGAAAAGAATCTTCCCCACGCACCGCATGCACTGCGCGACAATGGCTGACAGACGCCCTCGCCCGTTGCAGACATGCCCCTGAATGACCTGATGGCGGCCGTGAGTACCCAGGTGCTCGCGGCCGCTGATCGCATCAGCACCCTTCGTGCCGCCGCCCGTTTGTTGGCCTGCCGAGAAGCCGCTGAAGACCGTATTTTCCAGAGCCTGTGCGAGCGCGAAGGCGTCGGCAGCACCGCCATCGGCCATGGCATCGCCATTCCACACGGCCGCTCGGCCACGCTTGAACGCCCCCGTGGCGCCTTGTTGCGACTGGTGCAACCCGTGGACTTCGGTGGCGACGAGCCGGTGGATCTGGTCTTCGCGATGGCGGTGCCGGCGCATTACACCCATCAACACCTGATGCTGCTGTCCGAGCTGGCGGAGATGTTCTCCGACAGCGGCATACGCGCGGCCCTGCGCGAGGCCGCGGATGAAACAGCTCTCAAGCAGATTCTTGACGATCCACAGCGGGTGCATTCGGCATGAATACCAGCATCACCGCGCGTGAACTCTTCGACCAGCAGCGCGAACGCCTGGACCTGCGCTGGGTCGCCGGGCAGGCCGGCGGCAAGCGCGAGCTGGAGGCCGGAAATACCGTCGCCCGGCGCCCGTCACTGGCCGGCTATCTGAACACCATCTACCCGAACAAGGTGCAGATCCTCGGTACCGAGGAGCTGGCGTGGCTGGATTCGCTTGATGCGCGCCAGCGCTGGGAGGTCATCGAGCGCATCATCCAGGCCCACCCGCTGGCACTGGTCATCACCAAGAATCACGGCTGCCCGGAAGACCTGCGCGCCGCGGCCGATGAGTCGCAGACGCCGCTGTGGATCTCGCCCAAGCGCGGTCACGAGCTGCTCAACCACCTCTCCTATCATCTGGCCCGCACCCTGGCGCCGCGCATCACCCTGCACGGCGTATTCATGGAGATCTACTCGATCGGCGTGCTGATCACCGGTGAAGCCGGTTCGGGCAAGAGCGAGCTGGCACTGGAGCTGCTTTCCCGCGGACACCGGCTGGTAGCCGACGATGCACCTGAATTCACCCAGATCGCCCCGGACGTCCTGGACGGCACCTGCCCCGAACTGCTGCAGGATCTGCTGGAAGTGCGTGGCCTGGGCGTGCTCAACGTGCGCCAGATGTTCGGTGACACGGCTGTAAAGAAGAACAAGTATCTTCGCCTGATCGTCCACCTGACCAAGCCGATGACCGAACCGGGCAGCTATGGCTACGAGCGCCTGACCGGCGATTCGGGCAAGCGTCACGTACTGGATCTGGATGTGCCGCTGATCACCTTGCCGGTGATGCCCGGCCGCAACCTCGCGGTGCTGACCGAAGCGGCCACCCGGCTGCATATCCTGCGCACCAAAGGCATCGATCCGGCCGCCATGTTCATCGCCCGCCACAGCAACCTGTTGGAGCAACGCACCCCATGAACGCGTCGTCCTCCCCGACTCTCGTCATCGTCAGCGGCTTGTCCGGTTCGGGCAAATCCGTCGCCCTGAAGACCTTCGAGGATCTGGATTACTACTGTTCTGACAATATCCCGGTGAACCTGCTGCCGGACTTCGTGCGCAGCGTGCTCGGTGAAGGGACGGAAAACAGCCCGCAGCGCATGGCCGTGGGTATCGATGTGCGCGGACGCAGTGACCTTAGCCAGCTGGCACGCTGGCGCCAGACAGCACGGGAATACGGCATCGATGCGCGGCTGCTGTTTTTCGAAGCCAACGACGACACCTTGCTGGCGCGCTATGCCGATACCCGGCGCCGCCATCCGCTGAGCCACCTGGGCCTGTCGCTTCCCGAGGCGATCGCCCGCGAGCGCGAGCTGACGGCACCGCTGCGGCGCGAAGCCAACGCGGTGATCGACACCAGCAAACTCAACGTGCACCAGCTGCGCCGCCGGGTCATCACCGACTTCACGCTGAGCAAGGAAAGCACGCTGTCGCTGCTGTTTGAATCCTTTGCCTACAAGCGCGGCGTGCCGGCCGAGGCGGATTTCGTGTTCGACGCGCGGGTCCTGCCGAATCCGCACTGGGACCCGGAACTACGGTCGCTGACCGGGCGCGACCGCGAGGTCCGCGAGCACCTGGACGCCCAACCCGAGGTCGTACGTTATGTCAGCCAGATCGAGGACCTGCTGGACACCTGGCTGCCCAAACTCGGCAGCGAAACCCGCAGTTATGTGACCGTCGCCTTCGGCTGCACCGGTGGCAAACACCGCTCGGTGTATCTGGCCGAACGGCTGGCACGCCACACCCGGGATCGCGGCTGGCAGGACGTGGCCACCTTCCATCGCGAACAGGATTGAATCGCCCGGAAAAGGCTGTCTTTGCCGCTATCGCGGACTCGGTCTGACCTGTTAACGTTCCAACATGAACTGTGGCGTTCTCCTAATTACCCATCCCGGTGTCGGCAGTGCCCTGCTGGACGTTGCCAGACACCTGCTGCGACAACTTCCACTGAAAACCGAAGCTTTCGAAGTACCGTTCGACGCGGATCTCGACGCCCTGCTGCCCCAGGCCTCGGCCGCGCTGCGCAGGGTGGAGAGTGAGGCCGGCGTGCTGGTGCTGACGGATCTGTACGGTGCCAGCCCCAGCAATCTGGCTGCCCAGCTCGCACGCCTCGGCACGCCGGTGCGGCGCGTGTCCGCGTTGAGTCTGCCGATGCTGCTGCGGGTCATGAACTATCCGGAACAGGGATTGGACCAACTGCCCGCCACTGCGGCGGCGGGCGCACGCAATGGAGCCATCATCGACGATGCTTGAACAAGTACTCACCGTATCCAATCGCCTGGGCCTCCATGCCCGCGCGACCGCCAAACTGGTGCAGCTGCTGTCCGGCTACCGCGCCAACGCCACGCTGCTGGCCAAAGGCCGCGAGGTCAACGCCAAGAGCATCATGGGCGTGATGTTGCTGGCCGCCGGTAATCCCCCCATTAACCAGAGTTCTGAGAAGTAGAGCTATGCGGCCATGGCCAACCGCTGCTTGGGGGTGATGCCGCCCAAGG
>NZ_LLXS01000043.1:0-76680 GCF_001431585.1 Stenotrophomonas pictorum JCM 9942
TAGAAATTTTCCTTCGAAAACTTCTACTTCTCACTGCGCTGGTTTTGCGGGGGGATTACCCAAGCCTCGCAGGAAATAGGATCCGATCAACCAATCCAAATCATGGAGGCTAATTCTTGACAACTGCGAGCGCGACAAATATGACGCAAGGGCGGATGGGACCACCCGTCGTCAGTCTCGCTCTGTGAGAGGTGGCGCATCGAGATCACGTTTGTGGAGGTCTTCTACCGGCCGGAAGCAATACCCCGAGGTAGGTCCGTGGTGGCGACTTCTGGTTTCAATGCGCCCGAAGCCCACCGGAGCCTCAAAGATGCGCGCTCAGGGTTGCAGCGGTCGCTGGCGACAGTCGTCATCGGCCGGAGCCTGTCCCCCGCCTACCAACCTTGCTGGCAAGGCCGGTGTTTTTTGATTGCAAGATTCAGACCTATCCCGCCTGACAATCACATTCCCTGGAGTCACCGCCAACATGAATGAAGCCGAGCTGGAACAAGTGCGTACGGCGATGTTTACCGACCCCGGCGTGAAAGCGGTGGATGACCTGCGCCTAGTCCCCGCCAAAGAGCGCGGTCGTGCGATCGCGGCCACCATCACCGTCGCTGCGCCCTCGGTCGACCTGGACCTGGTGCATGCGGTGATCGCCCGCGTGCTGGCCGATCAATTTGACATCGATCAGGTCATGCTGTGCTTCAACGACCCGGGTCCGGTGCCACCACAGCCCACCGCGGCGCCCTTGAAGAAAATGTGATCGCCCGTGGCTCTATGCGTCTGCGTTGGCGGGCGCATAGAGCTGATAACCCGGCAACGCGCACGCGCCGGCATACACAAAGGCCACGCTTTGCCGCGCCCGGGTGAAGGCCACGTAGTACTTTGGTGGGGCGGTGATACGCGCTGCATCTGCCGTGCGCAGGTACTGTGTCAGCGGGCCGTTCGGAAAGATGAGGACCCGGCTGTAGGTGCGGCCCTTGCACTGCCCAAAGTTCACGGCCGGTAGTCCGTCGCACGCTTGCCGCCGGTCATGCCGGAGCACGGTGGGCGCAAACTCCTGCATGTACGCTTCAACATCCGCTGGAGCGACGAGGTAGATGCCATCGTGCCCGGTGACCTCGCCATTGCCTGATTGGGTTCGCGGCATCTGCGGATAGAGCGTGTCCGCCATATCGCACAGGGCCTGGACGCAGCGAAGGCTGATGAGGCGGTGATCCAGCTGGCATAAGCCGTCCGCCTCCCAAATCTGAAACAGCGCTGCCAGATTGGGTCCACGATACTGGCTGTGCCTTTGAGCATAGTTGGTGGCATACGTCGCCTGCCGCGTATCACCCACCAACGTGATGGCAATGCCGCTCTTCAACAGCCGCTCGACCAGATCCAGATCAAAGCCGGCGAGGTCCTGAACTTCGTCGATGTAGAGCTCGTCGTACATGGCCGCCAGGCGTGCCATGACCTGACCTTGGGTGAGCTCATCGCAGCGCACAGCGAAATCGGCCGCCCGGTCCGAATACATCCGGTTGCCTGCCAAGTAGTGGCGCGCCACCTGGGTGCGTGGGGCCCTGTTATTGGTGACACCTTCTACGAACAGGATGGTCTCGATGCGAGGCTCAGGGCAAAGCGCTGCCTGGTACGGGCGGATGCACTGGCACAGCAGGAAGCCATACCAGCTGTGCAAAGTGACATGCACGGGGACCGCACCGGCGTGGACCTCAAACGAGCGCCGGATCTCTTCTAGATTCTCCAGCGTGTAGGTGACAATCGCGATGCGACGCCCAGGCCGCTCCAGGGCCTGCCGGACCAGCAAGGTGGTCTTGCCCGAGCCGGCCGCCGAAAGCAGGACCCGGTTAGGTGATGGCGCGCTGGACATAGTCCGGGAACCTGATCGAGTGCGGGCTGTTGAAGATCGCCAGGGCCGTATCGGTCTTATGGCCCTTCATGTACTTGAGCAGCGCCACCTCATCGGCAAACGTCTTGCCCAGCACGGTATTGAGTTCGGCCAGCGAGTTGGCTTTGATCAGCTGCTCTTCCAGCGATGGGGCGCTTTCGTCGGAATCGTAATAGATCGCGTTGATGTGTTCGGCATAGCGCTCCTGCACAACGGCGATATCGCCATCATTGTCGGTGATCACCTTGGCCTGGATTTTCAGCCGATCTGCAATCTGCAAGAAGCGCTTGAATGCCAGCGACTTGACCGAAATGATGTCTACGCCGCGAGCCATCGGCGCCACGCCATGGTGGTCGCTGTAGGCGCGCTGCACGATCAGCTCGTCGGAAGGGCCTTCCACCAGGATCGCCTGCTTGGCCAGGATCAATCGCAGCGTGTCGTGGCCCGGCAGCTTCATGAAATAGTCATGGGTATCGCTCGGCAGCTGGTCCAGCTTCATCTGGCCCTGCGCGCTGAACAGGATCACGTTGTCCACGCCCAGCTTATTCAACACGAAGCTGCTGTGGGTGGCGATGATCACCTGCTGGGCGGTGGAGAGGGCCGCAATCTTGTCGATCAGCTGGGTCATGCTGGAATAGGACAGATGGTTCTCCGGCTCCTCGATCAGCAGCACGTGGGCAGCGCCGGCCGCGTGCATCGCCAGCTTCATCTTCACCGCGCTTTGCTCACCCTTGCCGGCCTGGGTGAACGGGAGCTCATCCAGGTAAGGTGACAAGCTGGTTTCCCATGTTGAGCGCGGCGATGTGTCCACACCCACCGTCAGCGCCCGGTGGCTGATGTCCCCGGTGTGCTCGGTCAGGTACGCATTGATGGCCGCCACGTCCGCCTCTTCGGAAAAACTCTGCCGCATGCGGCGGAAGCTCAACGACAGCGAGACGCGCTGCGCAGGCGTCAGTGCCTGATCGATGATGCCGGCGATATAGCGATCGGCACCGGACAAGGTCTTGATGCCGTGAGTGTCGATGATGGTCGAATCGAACGGAATGCTGCGAGCGGTGACGCCATTGTTGGCGAAGGAATACCAGCGCACCGTGTAGTACTCCACCGGCAGGCTGACCGCACCCTGGTGCTGCTGCAGGTAGGCGTTGAACTCCTCGCGGTAGTCGTCGTTGAGCTCGACCAGCAGCCGGATGCCGGCGGTATCCAAGCGCAGGGAGTTGTTGGTGCCGCGCAACGACGCCAGCGCGACATCTGCGCCCAGATAGGCTTCGATGGAGATCCGTGGCGGCGAAGCCGGCGTGCCTGCAGCAAGGGTCGCCAGATATTCCTGCACCGCGGGCTGGTGGAACAGGTAGGGCGTGAGCTCGTAGGCGAGATTGCGCCCATGCAGTTGCCCGGTGACCACCACGTGGATGGCCTCCAGCAGGGTGGACTTACCGACCTCGTTGTCGCCCACCACCAGGTTCATGTGGGCGTTGAGGGGCAGGTCCAGATGGCGAAACGACTTGAAATTGTCGATGACGATACGTTCGATCGGCATGCACAGTCCTTTGATGGCCAACGAGTTCGGTGGCGGCGCCTGCTTGCACCCCGGCTGGCCTCCTTTCCGCTCTGGGCCATACTACCCAGGGATCGCCAGCCTTGGGCGGTTTCGTACTGTTTTGACGACTTGAAATGGCCGAAACGCTGGTTACGCGGGATAATTCAATATTATCCCGCCTTTAGATACGACCCGTACTCGGCGAGTAGTGTAACTTGATTGGTATGTAATTACGTGGTATGTAATACATTACGAAATAGTCGGAGAGTGCGATGGCACGCGGCGGCTTGTACAAGAGCGACATCCAGAAGGCCCGCGATGCGCTGCGGGCACAGGGCAAACACCCGTCGGTGGACGCGGTGCGGGTGGCGCTGGGCAACACCGGCTCCAAGACAACCATTCACCGCTACCTGAAGGAGCTGGAAGAAGATGAAGGGCAAGGCCTTGGCGCCAAGGTCGCGGTCAGCGACGCGCTACAGGACCTGGTCGGTCGGCTTGCCGGTCGCCTACACGAGGAGGCCGAGGCTGTAATCGCCGAGGCCCGGCAGCGCTTCGAAGCGCACTTGCAGGAGCGTAGCGAGGCGCTGGAACGCACCCAGCAGGAGGCGTCCACGCTGAGCGCGCAGCTTCAGCGCATTGAAACTGCCTTACGCGAAGAAAAGACGACCCACGCCGCAGCCCAGCAGGCCTTGGCCGAACGGGTCACCGAGGTCGCGCAGCTCGGCGAACGGATCGCGGGACTGACCGCGCGGCTGGCGGAGCACGAGGCGCATGCCCAGTCGCTGGAGCAGAAGCACCAGCATGCTCGCGAGGCGTTGGAGCACTACCGCACCTCGGTCAAGGACCAACGCGAACAGGAACAGCGCCGCCACGAGCACCAGGTGCAGGAACTGCAGGTCGCGCTGCGCCAGGCCAACGAGGCGCTGACCGCCAAGAACCACGAACTGGTTCAGCTCAACCGCGACAACGGGCAGTGGCTGGAACGCCACAGCCGCCTAGAGAGGGAACTGGCGCAGGTGCGGCAAGCTGCGGACGACCAGCGGAAGGAGCTGGACGCGCTGCGGCTTACGGCTGCGGAGTACCAGGCCTTGCTGGCACGCTGGACCCAGGACGCCCAAGCGTTGGAGAGCGCACGGGTCAAGCTGGCCAATGCTCACGCCGACTTGGCCAAGGAGCGAGAACGGCGTGAACAAGCCGAGGCCGAAGCGTTGCGTGCCGGTGTGCGCCAGGACACCTTGGAGCAGTTGCTGGCGCAGTTGCGGCCCGATCGCGCCGACAGTTCAGGTACCAACAAAAATCCGGCAACCAAATGATTTCACGGAAGAAAAAAAAATTCTGGGGGGCATTTTTGCACGTATCTCGGCTTAACCCCACATCCGCCATCCTTATGGGGTTTCCATGGGGGGTGCGCGTGACTTTGTCCGTCGACTCAACACCGACCTTCGCTCGACGCCTCCAACAAGCCCGCCTGCACACGGGTTTGTCGCAGAAGGAGTTGGGCATCCGGGCCGGTCTGGATCCTTACGTGGCCAGCCCCCGAGTCAACCAGTACGAACGTGGCAAGCACGAGCCCAAGCTGGAGACTGCTGAGCGGTTGGCCCAAGCGTTGGGGATCCCCGCCGCCTTCCTTTACACCGACGATGATCTGCTGGCCAAGTTGCTCCTGCGCTGGGGCTCGCTAAGCAAGCAGCAGAAGCGGGAGTTGGTGAAGCTGATCGAGGCCACACCCGAGAAGTAAACCGAACAAGCGCTAGCCCTATGGGCAACCCTTCGCCTCAACCCGCCCATTGGGCGCTCCTGGAGGGAGCTGCAGTGGCCGTGACTAGTGCGACTGACAAGTGGCGGCATCTCAGGCCTACTTGAGATTTTGTTCACGACCGATACACACGCGCCTTGTCTAAAGTGATTTACAATGTCGCCCGTGTCAGCCTCCTCACTTCTACTGCGACTGCTCCTGATCGTCATGCTCGTGCTTAACGGCGCGTGGTCGGCATTTGCGTCGATCAGTATGAACCCGGCCATGGAAGCGCAGGCCAGCGAAGTGGCTGCCGCGGTGCAAGGCGACGAAGACTGCGTCGCCCATCACAGTGCTGAGAATCATCCCGATGCCACCTCGATTGAAAGGGCTGGCACTGGGCATGGCGACCATGCCGGTCCCGACTGTTGCAAGTCTTCTGCGTGCCGGTGCGCCTGCGTACACGCGTGCGCGAGCGCACTTCCGGCGCGCCTGCATGTTTCGGTGCAACTGGCCTTGGGCCTGGATGTCATGCCGCTGCCCCTAGGGCATGCGGCACCTGCCTTGCCTCATCTGATCCGACCACCGATCGGCTAAGCGTCCCTAAGCGCCGCAATGGCGCCGTTGGTGTGGCTTGCATGCCTATTTATAGGCCAGCCGCCCGCTCTGTACCACCGCCCGCCGGTGGCAACACGACGCTTGGAGCATTTTCATGTCGCATGATGATTTTCGTGGTCCACACGGTGGACCGCCGCTGCTACCTTCGCGGCGGCGATTTGTCCAGGGCTTGGCCTTGGGAGGCGCAGTCGCAGGATTAGGTTTCTGGCCCAAAGCCAGTTGGGCGCTCAAGGGCCCGGGACAACCCAACGTACTATCGGGCACCGAGTTTGACCTAACCATCGGCGAGACGCCGATGAACTTCACCGGCAAGACCCGCACCGCGATCACCGTCAATGGGTCCGTTCCGGCGCCGTTGCTGCGTTGGCGGGAAGGCACCACGGTCAACCTGCGTGTCTCCAATGCATTGCCCGCTAACTCCCTCCATGGCGCGGACACCTCCATCCATTGGCACGGCATCATTTTGCCGGCCAACATGGACGGCGTGCCGGGCCTGAGCTTTGACGGTATCGGACGTGGTGAGACCTACCACTACCGGTTCACCCTGCATCAGGGCGGCACCTACTGGTACCACAGCCACTCGGGGTTCCAGGAACAAGCCGGGCTCTATGGCCCGATCATCATCGACCCATTGGAGCCGGAGCCCTTCAGCTTCGATCGCGACTACGTCGTGATGCTGAGCGATTGGACAGACCTGGACCCGACGGCCCTGTTCGATCGTTTGAAGAAGATGCCGGGCCATGACAATTACTACAAGCGCACGGTCGGCGATTTTGCGCGCGATGTGAAGCGCAACGGCCTGTCGGCCACGTTGGAAGATCGCAAGATGTGGGGCGTGATGCGGATGACGCCCACGGATCTGTCCGACGTCAACGCCAACACCTACACCTACCTGATGAACGGCACGACCTCGCTGGGCAACTGGACCGGTTTGTTCCGCAGTGGCGAGAAGGTGCGCCTGCGTTTCATCAATGGCTCTGCCATGACGTACTTCGATGTGCGTATTCCGGGGCTAAAGATGACCGTGGTGGCAGCAGATGGCTTGTATGTCCATCCGGTTTCCGTCGACGAGTTCCGCATCGCGGTAGCAGAAACCTTCGATGTGATCGTGGAGCCCTCCGGGCAGGACGCATTCACCATCTTTGCCCAAGACTCCGGTCGCACCGGCTACGTCAGCGGCACGCTCGCCGTGCGCGAAGGATTACGCGCGCCCGTTCCGTCTGTGGATCCCCGGCCGCTGCTGACGATGGCAGACATGGGCATGGATCATGGATCGATGGATATGTCTGGCGGCAGCAAGGGCATGGAAGGCGGCTGTGGTGCGGCCATGGGCATGCCTGGCATGACCCCACCTGCCAGCGGTAACGCGACCTCGGCCCATGCAGGCCATGCGATGCCCGCCGCCGGCGATGGTGCCATGGCAGGCATGCAGCACGGGGGCATGCAATCACACCCTGCCAGCGAGACCAACAATCCCCTGTTGGACAACCAGGCCATGAGCGTGAGTTCGCGCTTGGATGATCCGGGTAATGGCCTGCGCGATAACGGCCGTCATGTACTGACGTATTCCATGCTCAAGAGCACCTTTGAAGACCCTGACGGACGCGACCCCGGTCGCGAGATCGAGCTGCATCTGACCGGACATATGGAGAAATTCTCCTGGGGCTTCAACGGTCAGAAGTTCTCCGATGTCAAGCCGCTGCGGCTGAACTACGGCGAGCGTATGCGCATCGTATTGGTTAACGACACGATGATGACCCATCCCATCCATTTGCACGGCATGTGGAGTGACGTGGAGGACGACAACGGCAACTTCATGGTGCGCAAGCACACGGTGGATATGCCGCCGGGTAGCCGACGCACGTATCGCGTGCGTGCCGATGCGTTGGGCAGCTGGGCGTTCCATTGCCACCTGCTTTATCACATGGAAGCCGGAATGATGCGCACGGTGAGGGTCGACGAATGAACATCAATAGACGCGATACCACCCTGACTGCGCTGACGCTGGCTATCTCGCTGGCCCTGGCCAATGCGGCCAGCGCCCAATCCATGCAGCACGGCTCCATGCCGATGGAGCAGGGCGCGCAGACCCAGACTCAGGATCACTCTGCACAACAGGCGCCGACATCAAAACCTGCGCCAGCCCAAAAGCCTGCAACACCGGCCAAGCCGAGCGAAGCGACGATCGATCATGCGACGATGGGCCACGCCGCGCCGCAGGCTAAAGCAGCCGAGCCTGCCATGCAGGGCATGGACCATTCGCAAATGGGGCACGTCTCGCCCGCGAGCACACCTGCGGCGCCCACAGCACAGGCGCAGTCGATGCAGGGCATGGATCACAGTCAGATGGCACAGCCCGCTGCAGCCGACACCTCTAGTACGGCCACGCCTGCGATGCAGGGGATGGACCATTCCAAGATGGGGCACGGCGCGCCTCCGAGCACGCCCGCAACGCCCAAAGCGCAGACACAGTCGATGCAGGGCATGGACCACAGTCAGATGGGACACGGGCCTGCAGTGCCAACGCAGCCGCGCACCCCGATACCCGCGGTGACGGACGCGGATCGCAAGGCGGCCATCGCGCCGGAACACGCGCATCCGGTGCATGACAACTCGATCAAGAGCTACGTGCTGCTCAATCGCCTGGAAGCCTGGGATGCCGATCCGGGCACCGGGCTGGGCTGGGAGGGCCAGGCTTGGATCGGTACGGACCTCAATCGCGTCTGGCTCCGCAGTGAAGGCGAACGCACGGATGGTCAGACCGAGTCGGCTGATCTGGAAGTGCTCTACGGCCGCAGTATCTCCACGTGGTGGGATGTGGTGGCCGGTGTGCGTCATGACTTCAAGCCTGGGGCATCTCAAAACTTCGCCGCTATCGGTGTACAGGGCTTGGCGCCGATGAAGTTCGAAGTGTCCGCCACAGCCTATCTCGGCGAAGGGGGCCAGACTGCCGCCAATGTCGAGGCCGAGTACGAATTGCTGCTAACCAACCGGCTGATCTTGCAGCCGCTGGTGGAAGTCACCGCCTATGGCAAGAACGATCCATTGCGCGGGATAGGTTCGGGTCTGAGTACCGCTGAGGCGGGGCTACGACTTCGTTATGAGTTCACCCGAAAGTTCGCTCCCTACATCGGCGTGGTGTACGAGCGCGCGTTTGGCAATACCGCAGACATGCGACGCGAGCATGGCGAGTCCTTTGAAGACACGCGCTTGGTCATCGGCCTTCGTACCTGGTTCTAAGGGGAACTGACAATGAAATCCAACAAAAGGATGTGGGTATGGCTCGGTGCCGGCGTGGGATTGGTTGCGGTCGCGGCAACTGCCACGGTCTCTCTGGGCGTGTACAACGTGGCCGCCGACGATCCGCATAGTCGCCCGGTGTATGCGCTACTTGAAACGGCGCGCGAGCGTTCCATTGAGGTGCGCGCCGCCAAGCTTCAGGTGCCCACGAACCTGGATGATCCTGAGCGTATCCGCCAGGGTGCGGGCAACTACAACGCCATGTGCGTGACCTGCCATCTTTCGCCAGAGGCGGCGGCCACCGAGATGAGCAAGGGCCTGTACCCCGCGCCACCGAACCTAAGCAAACAGTCGGTCGCTCCAGCTGAGGCGTTCTGGGTGATCAAGCACGGCATCAAGGCCAGCGGCATGCCCGCGTGGGGCGGCAGCATGGACGATGAGTTCATCTGGAACATGTCGGCCTTCCTGCAGAAGCTGCCCACGCTGGACAAGGCCGGTTACCAGGCGTTGGTGGCCAGCAGTGATGGTCATTCGCATGGCGGCGGCGAGACGCAAGGCCACCATGACGACGAAAAGGCCGAGGATCACCCTGCCCTATTCGAGCCGGGCAACAACTCCATGCCGCATGCGCACCCGCCGGGCGTGGACGACGATCACCACGGCCCGACACCCAGCGACACGGAAGTCGGGTTGGTGAGCCACGGCCATCCCGACGGCAAGGTGGAGTCGCACCCTGCACCACACACGCCCGTGGCCGATGACGGCCATGCGCACACCCATTGATCTCCTTGGAGCCCACGCAATGAACGCAACAGCAATCTCGTTCACCCTCGCACTGGCACTGGCCGTCGTGTCCCCCGCAATGGCGCAGGCGACACAGCCGCACGCACATCACCCCGCTGCCGCGGCATCTGCGGACGTCGACGTCCCAGTCACTGCAGAGGCCGCGGTCGCCGTAGCGGAGCGTTTCAACAGGGCCCTGTCTAGCGGCGATCTGGCCACGGTCGAAGCCCTGCTCGCTGCCGACGTCCTCATCCTCGAGTCCGGGGGTGCCGAGCGCAGCCGCGAGGAATATCTGGGTCATCACGCAGTCAGCGATGCGGCATTCCTCAAGGGCGCCCATCGCCAGCTGCTCCGTCAGCGTGCACGCACCGCTGGTGAGTTCGCATGGGTCGGAACCGAAAGCGAGCTGCACGCCCAGAAAGACGGTAAGCCACTGACCGTCCAGAGCACCGAGACCATGGTGCTGAAGCAGACCACCGACGGTTGGCGGATCGCCCACATCCACTGGTCTTCGCGGACCAAGCGCTAAGCGGAGAACCAGAAATGAAAACCTGCAGATTGAACCGACTGGCGTGGGCGGCTTTTGCGGTCGCCGGCCTGGGTGCCTGCACCCAAGCGGCTACACCCGCGCAATCCACCATCGCGCCCACTGCACAGGTCGTCCCGGAAACAGCCGACGCGACTCCAGCCGCCCTGCCACGCATGACCGTCCACAAGACCCCGACCTGCGGGTGCTGCGGTAGCTGGATCGACCACGTGAAGAAGGCGGGGTTCACCGTGGATGTGCATGACATGGATGACCTGGGTCCGGTCAAGGAGCGCCTGGGTGTCCCCTATGCAAAGGGCTCCTGCCACACGGCCGAGGTCGACGGATACGTCATCGAAGGCCATGTCCCGGCCGAGGACATCAAGCGCCTCCTCGAAGAAAAGCCGGACGCACGCGGCCTGGTCCTGCCCGGAATGCCGCTCGGTTCGCCGGGCATGGAGGTCCCGGAAGGACGCCAGCAGCCGTATACGGTCGAGCTGGTCCATCACGACGGAACCACCGAACCCTTCGCACAGCATTGATCCGCAAGAGCAACAGGGGGCGGTGTTGCGGGCGCGCCGATTCTCGTCCGCGATGAAGCAGGAGATCCACATGACTCACCATTCCGAAGACCACCGGTCTCAGGCCATGAACGAGTGCATCGACAACTGCACGCAATGCCACGCGATTTGCCTTGAGACCATCAACTATTGCCTGAGCAAAGGAGGTGCCCACGCAGCCCCGGAGCACATCGCCCTGCTGGCGACGTGTGCCGATATCTGCGCCACCAGCGCCGACGCCATGTTGCGTGGCGCCAGCGCTCACTCGGTGGTTTGCAGTGCCTGCGCGGAGATCTGCCGCCAGTGCGCCGAAGCATGCGACGCCATGAACGACCCGGAGATGGCGCGCTGCGCCGAAGTTTGTCGCCGTTGCGCGGAAAGCTGCAGCGCCATGGCGGCTTGACGCGTCGAGGATCCCGCCTGAGCGGCGGGATCCTCATCTCAAATATCAAAAGCCGACCAACCGTGGTTTCGGTGACAGCCCGACACCTAACGCTTGTCGGATCCAACACAGCACGGCGCCGAACGGGGCTTTGCATCACATTCGCAATGAGGATTTATCCCTATGAAATCATCAAACGTCCTTCGCTCCTTCGCGCTCGTCCTCGCGATTGCGGCTGGGCAGTTCTCCCTGCAGATCGCGCACGCCCACGCCGCGCTGCAGCAGTCCACACCGGCGGCAAATGCGGTGGTGGCTTCGCCGGGCCAGATCGATCTCGTGTTCAACGAAACATTGATTCCGCGGGCGTCGCGTCTCAAGTTGCTCATGAAGCACGGCAGTTCCACCATGCCGATCGAGAATTTCACGACCGAGATCGTCAACAACGGTAAGACCCTGCGTGCCAAGTTGCCCCAGCCGCTGACTCCGGGCGTCTATACCGTGGAATACCGCGCCGTCGGTGGTGACAACCACCCCATGCCGGGCAGCTTCAGCTTCACGGTGCGCTGAGGAGTCGCGAATGTTCGACCTGTCGGCTTATGCACTGAGATTCCTGGAATACCTTGTCATCATGGTTCTTTTCGGGGTTCCACTCTTCGGTTGGTACGGGTCGCGTCGATCGGCACTCGCCGACGCCTTGGCCGGGTGGTCACTCATGGGCGTTCTATTGGCGGGTGCCGTAGCCGGTCTCGTGCTCACCGGGCTCGATGTCGTCTTCAAGACCGCGGGCATCATGGGAATGCCGCTTGCCGAGGTTGATCGCGCATCGCTTGGCTGGTATCTGCTCGAGACGTCCGCGGGCCGGGCAGCCATGGCGAGAGGCGCGCTGCTGGTCGCCCTGATGTTCGTGCTCGGATGGCATCGTCGCCGCGGGAAGGTGGAGACCGCCTTCCCGCTGGGGGCGATGCTGGCGGGCGGCGCACTCGCTTCGCTGGCATGGAACGGCCACGCCGCCGCTGGCGAGGGCTTGGCAGGCGCGGTCCGGCTTGCTGCAGGCATCGTCCATCTTCTCGCGGCAGGCGGCTGGATCGCAGCGGTCCTGATGTTCCTTGCCATGCTGCTGCGCGGCAAAGAGACGAACGGCAGCGGGCGTCTGCGATCAACGCATGACTTTCTGCATGGTTTTTCGACGCTGGGAACGATCTTCGTTGGTGCGCTCATCGTGTCCGGCATCGCGCACTACGGGGATCTCACCGCGTGGTCGTTTTCGGCCCTGTTCCAGAGCACCTACGGGAAGTTGCTGCTGTTCAAACTGGCCCTGTTCGCTGGAATGCTGGGTTTGGGAGCGCTGCACCGATGGACGCTGGTGCCGCGCTTGGAACGAGCGCTGACCAGCGGAGATCCCGCGCAGGAGGTGCGGGCTTTGCGGCAGAGTGTTACGGCTGAGGCCGCGCTGGCCATCTTGATCCTGATTGTTGTTTCAGTGCTCGGGACGCTCAGCCCCGAATAGCTGTGTAACCCGCAATGGCACACTGCCTTGGCAGTCCATCCCCACTAAAGCGAGCATCGGCATGAACTCACCGTCGTCCCATGACCATCACCATTCTGCAGGCGCAGCCCCTGTCGAGGCTGCGGATGGACGGGTCACCGATCCGGTCTGTGGCATGCAGGTCGATCCCGCCACGACGCAGCATCATGCGACCCACGCCGACACACCTTTCCACTTCTGCTCGGAGCGATGCCGCGCGAAGTTCGTGGCCGATCCGGAGCGCTATCTGACGCCCCAGGACGAACCCGAGGTGGCACAGCCCGGCGCCATCTACACCTGCCCGATGCACCCGGAAGTCCGGCAACAAGGTCCAGGCAACTGTCCCTTCTGCGGCATGGCGCTGGAGCCGGAAATGCCGAGCCTGGAGGACGATGACAATCCGGAACTTCGCGACTTCTCGCGCCGGTTCTGGTGGACGCTTCCGCTGACTGTGGTGACGCTCGTGCTGGCCATGTTCGGCCAGTACCTCCCGCGTGTCGTGCTGGGCGACGTGCAGATCCTGCCGTTGTCGATCGACGTGCAGACCTGGGTCGAGCTGGTCTTGACCACACCAGTCGTGCTGTGGGCCGGCTGGCCGTTCTTCGAGCGCTGCGTGCAGTCGATCCGCAACCGCAGCCCGAACATGTTCACCCTCATCGGGATTGGCGTTGCGGCCGCCTTTGGCTACAGCCTGGTCGCCACGCTGGCACCCGGCTTGTTCCCACCGTCGTTTACCGAACATGGGCGCGTCGGGGTGTACTACGAGGCGGCGGCGGTGATCGTTTCGCTGACCCTGCTCGGCCAGATGCTGGAACTGCGGGCGCGCTCGAAAACGTCCGCGGCGATCAAGGGCCTGCTTGGCCTGGCGCCGAAGGAAGCCCGGCGGGTCAACGCCGACGGCACCGAGGAAGACATCCCGCTGACCCACGTCCACGCCGGCGACCACCTGCGCGTGCGTCCCGGCGAGAAGGTGCCGGTGGATGGCGAAGTGGTGGAAGGCCGCTCCAGCGTCGACGAGTCGATGCTCACGGGTGAACCGATTCCGGTCGAGAAGACCGCAGGCGACCAGGTCATCGGCGCGACCCAGAACGGCACCGGCGCGCTGGTGATCCGCGCCGCCAAGGTGGGCTCCGACACCGTGCTGTCGCAGATCGTGCAGCTGGTCGCGCAGGCGCAGCGCTCCCGCGCGCCGATGCAGCGGATGGCCGATATCGCGGCCTACTGGTTCGTGCTCGCGGTGCTGGCGATCGCGGTGGCCACCTTCTTTATCTGGGGCTCCTTCGGTCCGGAGCCGGCCTGGACCTTTGCGGTGCTCAACGCGGTCTCGGTACTGATCATCGCCTGCCCCTGCGCGCTGGGCCTGGCGACGCCGATGTCGATCATGGTCGCCACGGGCAAGGCGGCGCAGGTGGGCGTGCTGTTCCGCGACGCCGAGGCCATCGAGCACATGCGCCGCATCGACACCCTGATCGTCGACAAGACCGGCACCCTCACCGAGGGGCGCCCCGCCTTCAAGGAAGTCGTGGCCTTCGGGGGCTTCGACGCCGACCGGGTCTTGCACCTGGCCGCCAGCCTGGACCAGGGCAGCGAGCACCCGCTGGCCGACGCCATCGTCGCCGAGGCTCGACGCCGGAACTTCGAGTTCGACCGCGTGGAGGACTTCGACTCGGTGACCGGCATGGGTGTGCGCGGGTCCGTGGCCGGCCATGCGCTTGCGCTGGGCAATACCGCGCTCATGGACGACCTGGGCGCCAATCCCGCTGCGCACGTCGACGTGGCCGAGCGGATGCGCCGCGAGGGCGCGAGCGCCATGTTCCTGGCCGTGGACGGGCGCCTGGCGGGGCTGGTCGCGGTTGCCGACCCGATCAAGGCGTCGGCCGCGGCGGCCATCAACGAGCTCCACGCCGCCGGGCTGCGCATCATCATGGCCACCGGCGACGGGCTCACCACCGCACGGGCCGTGGCCACCGAGCTGGGCCTGGACGAGGTGCATGGCGAAGTCCGCCCCGAGGACAAGGCCGAGCTGGTGCAGCGCCTCAAGCGCGAAGGCCGGCGGGTGGCGATGGCGGGCGACGGCATCAACGACGCCCCGGCGCTCGCCGCGGCCGACGTCGGCATCGCCATGGGCACGGGCACCGACGTCGCGATGTCCAGTGCCCAGATCACCCTGGTCAAGGGCGACCTGCGGGGCATCCTGCGCGCCCGGAAGATCTCCCAGGCCACCGTGGCCAACATGAAGCAGAACCTCACCTTCGCGTTCCTCTACAACGCGCTGGGGGTGCCGGTCGCGGCCGGGGTGCTCTACCCCGCATTCGGGATCTTGCTGAGCCCGATGGTCGCGGCGCTTGCGATGAGCTTGAGCTCGGTGTCGGTGGTGGCCAACGCCCTTCGCCTTGCCAAGTCGGCCGCCGTACCGTCCTCGCCGACCACATCTGTGCCGCGCCAGCCCCTGGGCCTGGCCAAGGATTGACTTGGATCAATTGCATCGGTTCCAGTAAGAGGTAAGCTCACGCCATGGTCCGCATCCGCCATCGGAACTTGTTCCAGCGCACCGCCCTCCTCGCGATGGTGGCCCTGCTCTGGTCCCAGTTCGCGCTCGCAGGCCATGGCGATTGCCTGGATCTCCCAGTCACGCCGGCGGCGTTTGTCGCTGCCGCCACCGACACCCGACACGACCATGGCCACGGCTGCGATGCCGAGCTCCCCTCAGCGAGCAAGGCAGTGTGCGACGCGCACTGCACCGAGGGTGACATCTCGGCGGACAGTGGGCGCATCCCTTCGATTCCGCCGCTGCTGGCCGAAGCCTGGTTCTCCTGGCTTGCGATCGCCGCGATTGCGGATGCTGCGCCAGGTGTCACGGCTACATGGGTGGATTCGCCGCCCAGACCCGCCTGGCACCGACCTACCGCCCATCCAGCGGCACTCCTGCTGATCTGATGCCTGGACGCTGACTGCTCCGCACGTCTGTGCGGCGCAGTCCTGTGCGTTCGCGCCGTGGCTGCGTCACGGCATGTGTTCCTGCCCTCGTCCGAGCGACCTGCGTCGCGTCGGCCCAAGGACACTGATATGGCATCCCCGTTCGACCGACTGCCGGCCAGGCGCCTGCACCCTCGCCCTCTGTCCCGCCGTCTGCCACCGCTCCGGCACCTTCTTGCCGGCGTGCTTGCCGGCGCCTTGTGGGCCCTGGCGCTGCCGGTGACCGCCACCGAACCCGTCCCGGGGCACAGCCTCGAGTCGATCCGCGCCTGGGTTCTGGAACACAACCCGGAATTGCGGGCCATGGACTTCGAGGCCCAGGCCGCCGAAGCACGGATCCAGCCAGCGGGCGCCCTACCCGACCCGACGGCTTCCCTTGGATTCCGCGGCCTCGATCCGGACAAGCCCTGGCGCTCCGCCGGTGCCGAGCGCGAGGTCAACTACGCGCTGCGCCAGCGCCTCCCGCTTTGGGGCAAGCGCGCCCTGGCGCGGACCGCGGCCAGCCAGGACGCGGTCGCGGTCGGACTCGATCGCCTCACCACTGCGCGCGACTTGCTGGCCGACGCCGAGGCGGCCTACGCACGCTACTGGCATGCCGACCAGGCCGTGGCCGTGCTTGATCGCCGCATCGCCCTGCTCCGCCAGGTGGAAGAGATGGCCGGCGTGCGCTACGCCCTGGGTCGCGCGGCGCAGCAGGATGCCATCCGCGCCCAGGTCGAGCAGACCAGCCTCCAGCGCGAGCGGATCGAACGCCTCGCGACCAAGCAGGAGGCGGCCGCCACCTTGAACGCGGTGCTGGGGCGCCGGTCCGATGCACCGCTGGCGACTCCCGACGAGGCGCCGCGCCTCGCCGTCCACAGCGCCTCGCTTGCCGAGGCACTGGATGACGCCGATGCGCATCCCGCGGTGCGCTCGCAGCAGGCTCGCGCCGAGGCGGCGCGCACGAACGTGGTACTGCAGCGTCGCAACCGCTTTCCCGACATCACCCTGGGCGTGGGTGCGATGCAGTTCGGCAACGGCATCGAGAGCACCGAGCTGATGTTCGAGGTCGAGATCCCGTTCCAGCAGCGTGCCCGCCGCGAGCGCGAGCGCGAATCGCGCCTGCTCGAAGACGCAGCGCTTGCCCGCAGGGACGCCACGCTGCGGGCCGTCGAGGAACGCGGCGCTTCCGCCTGGTCGCAGTGGACCAACGCGCGCGAGCGTCGCGGACTGATCGAGAACACGCTGCTGCCGCAGGCCGACGCCACCTGGCAGTCCGCCCTGGCCAGCTACCAGGTCGGTGAAGTCGACTTCGGGACGCTGCTGGAAGCACTCAATGAATGGCAGGGCGCCGACCTCGCACGGGTCGATGCACTGCGTGACGAACTGTTGGGCGCCGCCGCCGTGCGCGCCATCGAAGGAGAGATCCGATGACCCGTGTCCAGACCCTGTCGCTCGCCATCGGCGTTGCACTCGCCGCCCTCGCCGTCGGCTGGATTGCCGGCCGCGCCACGAACGACTCCCCGACCGCGGGCACGTCGATCGACGGCCCGGCCGCAGAACGCAAGGTGCTCTATTACCGCAATCCCATGGGCTTGGCGGACACGTCGCCGGTGCCGAAGAAGGATTCGATGGGTATGGACTACGTCCCGGTCTATGCCGACGACGCACCGCCGGCGGCACCGGGCACGGTGGTGCTGCCGCCGGACAAGGTGCAGGCGCTGGGCGTGCGCACCGAAGCGGTCAAGCGCGGAGCCCTGTCCGCTACCGTGCGCACCAGCGGCACGGTCGAGGTCGACGAGACCCGGCAGTACGCGATCGCCCCGCGCTTCGAAGGCTGGGTGGAGCGGCTGTACGCGAACCAGACCGGCATGCGGGTCAGCGCCGGGCAGCCGCTGCTCTCCGTCTACAGCCCGCAGCTGGCCGCGGCGCAGCAGGAATACCGGCTGGCCGACGAGACCGCCCGCAGGCTGGCCGGGTCCGATCCCGCGAGCGCGGCGTCGATGGTCCGCCTGCGCGATGCCGCCCGCACCCGCCTGCGCAACTGGGAAATCAGTGACGCGCAGATGGGCAAGACGGGCCTGGTGCTCACCGCGCCCGCGGACGCGGTCGTGATCGAGAAGCCGGTGGTCCAGGGCGCGCGTTTCGAGCCCGGCGAAACCATCCTGCGCCTGGCGGACCTGTCGAAGGTGTGGGTGATCGCCAAGGTGCCGGCGGCGCAGGCCGCGGGTATCCAGCCCGGCCAAACGGCCCGCTTTGAAACCGTGGCCCTGCCGGGCCAGGTGGCCGAGGGCGAGGTCACCTTCGTGCAGCCCGTCATCGATGCGATGACGCGCACCGTGGATGTGCGCATCGCCCTGCCCAACCCCGCTGGCGACCTGCGGCCCGGGCTGTATGGGACGGTGGTGCTGGAGGAGCCGGGGGCTGGACCGGTCCTGACCGTTCCGCGCTCGGCCGTGCTCGACAGCGGCACGCGCCAGGTGGTGCTGGTCGAGACCGGCCCTGGCCGCTTCGCACCGCGCGATGTCAGCCTGGGGCGGCGCGGCGGCGATCGCATCGAGATCCTCGACGGCCTGACCGAGGGCGAGCAGGTCGTGGTCTCCGCCAACTTCCTGATCGACGCCGAAAGCAACCTGCAGTCGGCACTCCAGGGTCTTGAGGGTCACACAGGACACGGCGCGCCTTCGGGCACCGCTGAGGATCCACACGCCGGGCACGGCGAGGACGCCGCCGACCCGCACGCAGGTCATGGTGACGAGGCCTCTGATCCGCACGCCGGTCATTCCATGCCGGCTACCCCGGAAGAGACTCCGCCCGCCCCCACCGGCCACGAGGGGCACTGACATGCTTGGCCGTCTCGTTGAATGGTCGGTGCGCAACGTCTTCCTGGTGCTGCTGATGGCGCTGGCGATTGTCGCCGGTGGCATCTACGCACTGATGAACACGCCGCTGGACGCACAACCGGATCTGTCGGACGTGCAGGTGATCGTGTTCACGGAGTACCCGGGGCAGGCGCCCCAGGTGGTCGAGGACCAGGTCACCTATCCGCTGACCAGCGCCCTGCTCGCGACGCCGAAGTCGAAGGACGTCCGCGGCTTCTCGTTCTTCGGCGCCTCCTTCATCTACGTCATCTTCGAAGAAGGCACGGACCTGTACTGGGCGCGCTCGCGCGTGCTCGAGAACCTCAACGTCGCGTCGAAAAACCTGCCGGCTGGCGTGGCACCGGCACTGGGACCCGACGCGTCCGGCGTGGGCTGGGTCTACCAGTACGTGCTGCAGAGCGACCGCCACTCGCTGGACGAGCTGCGCGCGATGCAGGACTGGTACCTGCGTTACCAGCTCACCACCGCGCCCGGCGTGGCCGAGGTCGCCAGCGTCGGCGGCTTCGTGCGCCAGTACTCGATCACCGTCGATCCGGTCCGGCTGCGCGAGTTCGACATCCCGATTTCACGCGTGTCCGAGGTGATCGCCGAGAGCAACCGCGACGTCGGCGGCCGCGTGATCGAGATGGCCGAGACCGAGTACATGGTGCGGGGCCGCGGCTACCTGCGCGGTATCGAGGATATCGAGAGCCTGGTTCTGCGCGCCGAAGGGGGCGCACCGGTGCTGATCGGCGACGTCGCCCGGGTCGAACTGGTACCCGATGAGCGCCGTGGCATCGTCGACCTGGACGGCGAAGGCGACGTTGTGGGCGGGATCGTCATTGCGCGCTTCGGCGAAAACGCCCTGGCCGTGATCGGGGGGGTGAAGGACAAGATCGCCCAGCTTGCGAGTGGACTCCCCGAGGGCGTCAGCGTCCAGGCGGTCTACGACCGCTCCGATCTCATCGTGCGCGCGATCAAGACGCTACGCACGACGCTGCTCGAGGAGAGCCTGATCGTCGCACTGGTGTGCCTGGTATTCCTGTTCCATGCGCGCAGCGCGCTGGTCGCGATCGTCATGCTGCCCGTCGGCGTGCTGATCGCGGTGATCGCGATGCGCATGCTGGGCATGAACTCCAACATCATGAGCCTGGGCGGCATCGCGATCTCGATTGGCGTGATGGTCGACGCGGCGATCGTGATGATCGAGAACGCGCACAAGCACATCGAGCGCTCCGACGGCTCCCGCAGCCGGACCCAGCTGATCATCGATGCCTGTCGCGAGGTCGGGCCGGCGCTGTTCTTCAGCCTGATGATCATCACCGTCTCGTTCCTGCCCGTGTTCGCCCTGGAGGCTCAGGAAGGTCGCCTGTTCAAGCCGCTGGCCTTCACCAAGACCTTCGCGATGGCCGGTGGCGCGCTGTTGTCGATCACGCTGGTACCGGTACTCATGCTGCTGTTCGTGCGCGGCAAGATCGTGCCCGAGCACAAGAATCCGGTGAACCGGTTCCTGGTTGCGGCCTATCGGCCGGTGATCAACGTCGTTCTGCGGCATCGCATGGCCACAATCATGTTTGCGTTGGCCGCCCTGTTTGCAAGCCTGTGGCCTGCATCGCGGCTGGGCAGCGAGTTCATGCCAACCCTCAACGAAGGCACGCTGCTGTACATGCCCGCGTCGCTTCCGGGCATGTCGGTGACCAAGGCCTCGGAGCTGCTGCAGCAGCAGGACCGGATCATCAAGGGCTTCCCGGAAGTGGAGTCGGTGTTCGGCAAGGCGGGCCGTGCCCTGACGGCCACCGATCCCGCACCGCTGGAGATGTTCGAGACCGTCATCAACCTCAAGCCCGAGGACGAATGGCGGGACGGCATGACCACCGACAAGCTCATCGCCGAGATGGACGCGGCGCTGAAGTTCCCGGGCGTCGCCAACTCCTGGACGATGCCGATCAAGGCGCGCACCGACATGCTGGCCACCGGCATCCGCACGCCCGTGGGCATCAAACTCTTCGGCACGGACCTTGAGCAACTCGACGCGCTGGCCACCGAGATCGAAGCCGTGGTGCGCGAAGTGCCGGGCACGACCAGCGCGTTCGCCGAACGCCTGACCGGCGCCTACTACCTCGACATCACCCCCGACCTTGGCAGCCTGGCCCAGTACGGCGTCACCCTGGGCGAGGTGCAGAACGTGGTGGCCGCCGCGCTGGGCGGCGAGATCGTCACCACCATCCTCCAGGGCCGCGAACGCTTCAGCGCGATCGTGCGCTATCCCCGCGAACTCCGCGACGATCCGCACCGGATAGGCAGCCAAGTCCTTGTGCCGGTGCCCGGCGGCGCCCAGGTGCCGCTGGGCGAACTGGCGCGGATTGAGGTCAGGAAGGGTGCGCCGAGCATCCGCACCGAGAACGCGATGCTGGCGGCGTACATCTACGTCGACACCCGAGAGAGCGATCTCGGCCGCTACGTGAAGGCTGCGCAGGAAGCGGTCACCGAGCAGGTGCAGTTCCCGCCTGGCTACTACGTGACCTGGAGTGGACAGTACGAATACATGCAACGTGCCGCGGAGAAGATGCGTGTCGTCGTTCCGGTGACGCTGGCGCTGATTTTCCTGCTGCTGTACCTCAACTTCCGCCGTGTCACCGAGTCGCTGATCGTGATGCTGTCGGTGCCCTTCGCACTGGTCGGTGGCATCTGGCTGATGTGGATGCTCGACTACAACACCAGCGTCGCGGTGATCGTGGGCTTCATCGCGCTGGCCGGCGTCGCCGCGGAAACCGGCGTGGTGATGCTGATCTACCTCGACCACGCACTTGAAGCGCGTGCCGCGCAGAGGCAGGCCGAAGGCCGGGCACTGGATTCACGGGACCTGCGCGAGGCCATCATCGAAGGCGCGGTCGACCGCGTGCGCCCGAAGATGATGACCGTGGTCGCGATCATGGCGGGCCTGCTGCCCATCATGTGGAGCAGCGGTACTGGCTCGGAAGTCATGCGCCGAATCGCTGCGCCGATGGTAGGTGGCATGGTGTCTTCGACCATCCTCACCCTGGTCGTGATCCCGGCGCTGTACTCGCTGATCAAGCAGCGGCAGCTGGCCAGGAAGCCGCACCCCTCCTCCGCACTACCCAAGGAGAAGTAGTGATGGGGCCGTTCAACGCAGGCAGGGACCGACGGCTCATGCAACTGTGGCCGCGAACATCCGTCCGTCCACGGCCAATTCGCGCGTTACTGGCTTCGCCCACCGCAAGGCCGGTTGACCTGTGTGCGAGACACAGGTCTAGCCTGATCAACACCTCGCCGGGAGCAAGCCGATGACGACCAAGGAAGAAGTGACGCTGCCGCTGATGACGGTCCGCCAGCTGGCACGGCAGGGCGATGTCACGGTGCATGTGGTGCGCAACTACCTGCGGCGCGGTCTGTTGCAAGCGGCCACGCATACCGAGGGCGGCTACCAGTTGTTCTCCACCTCGGAGCTCCTTCGCCTGCACTTCATTCGCACGGCGCAACACCTTGGCTTCACGCTGGGGGAAATCGAGGAAATCATCCACCACAGCCTGCTGCGACATAGTCCCTGTCCGCTTGTGCGGGACATCATTCGGCGCAGGCTCGACGACACCCGCCAACAACTGGACAGGCTGCTCGCCATGCACGGACGAATGGAGCGTGCCATCCACGCCTGGGCGGAGCTTCCGGACTCCATTCCGACTGGCGATGACGTCTGCGCATTGATCGAATCTGTTGCCGCTGCTGAAGGCGGCGGGTTCGTCAAGTCCACCCCCCGGCGACTTCTTGGACGCCGCCCCACAGAGGAGAATTTGCCATGACAGCCTCCAGTCCTGCCCCCTCAGGCTCCCGACGCTGGGTCTTCTGGATCTTCCTGGCGCTGGCCGTGTTCTATCTCGCCGTCGAGCACCGCGCCCACCTTGGGGGGACGCTTCGCTGGTTGCCCCTGGCCATCCTGCTGCTATGTCCCTTGATGCATGTGTTCATGCACAAGGGGCATGGCGGTCATGGAGGTTCCGGAAGTCATGGGCGCGACGGCAATGCCGACGACACACCCCATGGCCAGCATGAGAGCCGTAGCAAGCGGGCACTGAACGACGAAACGTCCGACACCTCGAACGGAGGGCACTGACATGCAGGCACCCGACTCCGGCTACGGTCTTTGGCTCCTCGCCGCCATCAACGCCGCGTTCTTCATCTTCTTCGCCTGGAGCTTCTACAAACCGCTGACCCGTTGGGACTGGCGTGGGTTCGGTATGTTCTCCGCCTTCGTCGTGGCCCTGTTCGCGGAAATGTATGGCTTCCCGCTGACGCTGTACGTCCTGGGCGGCTGGCTCAGCGCCAACTATCCGCAGGTGGACTGGCTGAGCCATGACGCGGGCCATCTGCTCGAGATGTGGTTCGGCTGGCGCGCCAACCCGCATTTCGGCCCATTCCACATCGCAAGCTTCGTCCTGATCGGCGGCGGCTTCTGGCTGCTGTCGGCCGCCTGGCCGGTGCTGTATCGGGCACAGCGTGAAGGCCGGCTCGCCCGCGAGGGCGTGTATGCGCGCATGCGTCACCCGCAGTACGTCGCCTTCCTGCTCGTGCTGACCGGTTTCCTGCTGCAGTGGCCCACGCTGCTCACGCTCGCCAGCTATCCAGTGCTCGTGTGGGCCTATGCCCGCCTGGCGCGTCGTGAGGAAAAAGACTGCTTGAGCCGCTTCGGCGACGACTACGTCCGCTACATGCAGGAAGTGCCGGCCTTCATCCCGCGACGCCGGCGCGGCCCCGCTCCATCCCAAGGAGAAACCCGATGACGCACGTCCACAAACCCACTGTGCGCACGCGCACCTGGCCCATCGGCGACATGGTGAGTGCCGGCTGCGCGCGCACGCTGGAGAAGGCCGTGGCCGCGCTGCCTGGAGTCAACGCCACCAGCGCGAATTTCGCTACCGCGACCCTGCAGGTGTCCTACGACCCGGCCCGCCTGTCGGCGGGCGCGGTCGCCACCGCGATCCGCGACTGCGGCTTCCAATGCAACGCGCCGATGCCCGATGCCGACCCCGCCGCAGGCGCGCACGCCCATGCTGCGCATGCCGGGCACGGACAGGAATTGGCCGCAGAGCGCCCCGCTGACGCCCACGCCGGCCACGGCGATGACGCCACGGATGCCGGGGGCCACGACGCCCATGCGGGCATGAACCACGGCAGCGATCTGCACGCCGCGGCGCGCGACATGGGCCGCCGCTTCCTGGTCGCCCTCGCCTTCGCGATCCCGGTATTCGTGTGGTCGCCCATGGGCGGGCTGATAGAGCCGCCGCCGGTGCCGTTCGGACTGCGCGAGAACGTCTGGTTGTTCCTGCTGGCGACCGGCGCCGTGCTGTATCCGGGCTGGCCATTCTTCAGCGCCGCGATCCGGTCCCTGCGACGGGGTGTGCTGGACATGGCGGTCCTGGTGCTCCTGAGCGTGGGCACAGGTTACGGTTTCAGCATCGCGTCGACGTTCTTCTTCGACGGGCCGAACTTCTACGAGGCCTCGGCCGTCCTGCTGACCTTCGTCCTGCTTGGCCACTGGCTCGAGATGCGGGCTCGCGCCGGCGCCTCGGACGCCATGAAAGCGCTGCTGAAGCTGTCCCCACCCCGCGCGGTCGTCCGGCGCGAGGGGCAGGAGCTCGACATTCCCACCGCTGAAGTGCTGGTCGGCGAGACCGTGATCGTGCGGCCCGGGGCGAAGATCCCGGTCGATGGCATCGTGACGGAAGGCAGCTCTCAGGTCGACGAATCCATGCTGACCGGCGAGTCGATGCCGGTGCGCAAGGATCCCGGAGAGTCCGTCGTCGGCGGATCGATCAACAAGAGCGGCGCATTCGCCTACACCGCCACCAAGATCGGCAGCGACACGGCACTGGCGCAGATCATCAAGCTGGTCCAGACCGCGCAGAACTCCAAGGCGCCCGCGCAGCTGCTCGCCGACCGCGCCTCGCAATGGCTGGTGCTGGCTGCGATCGTGATCGGGCTGCTGACCTTCGCGGTCTGGTTCTGGTGGCTGGGACAGCCGCTGCTGTTCGCGCTCACGCTGACGATCACCGTCTTCGTCATCGCCTGCCCCGATGCACTCGGTTTGGCCACGCCGATGGCGATCATGATCGGCACTGGCCTGGGGGCACGACACGGCATCCTCTTCAAGCATGCCGAATCGATTGAGAAGAGCGCACGCCTGGACGTGGTGATCTTCGACAAGACCGGCACCCTGACGGTCGGCGCCCCCGAGGTGGTCGACATGGCGGTCGCGCCGGGCTGGACGCAGGAGCGGTTGCTGGCCGCGGCCGCCGCGGTCGAGGCGCACTCCGAGCACCCGCTGGCGCAGGCCATCCTGAAGCGTGCCGGTCCGGTAGCCGAGCGCGCTACCGCGTTCACCAACATCGATGGCCAGGGCGCTACCGGCGTGGTTGACGGGGTGCAGGTGGTGCTGGGCAACCGGATCCTGATGGTCGAGCACGGCATCGACCTCTCGGTATTGGAAGCGGAGGCTGCGCGCCTCACCGGTGCCGGTCGCACGGTGATCTATGCCGGGGTGGGTGACCGGCTCGCAGGCTTCTTCGCGATTGCCGACGCGATCCGGGAGACCTCGCGCGCGGCCATCGACGAATTGCACCGGCGCAACATCAAGGTGGCGATGATCACCGGCGACAACCGCCCCACGGCCGAGCGCGTGGCACAGGACCTGGGAATCGACATCGTGCTGGCCGACGTGCTGCCGGGCGGCAAGGCCGATGAGGTCATCAAGCTGCAGTCGCAGGGCCTCAAGGTCGGCATGGTGGGCGACGGCATCAACGACGCACCGGCGCTCACCCAAGCCGACGTTGGGTTCGCGATCGGCGCCGGCACCGACGTCGCCATCGAGAGTGCCGACATCGTGCTCATGCACAGCGACCCTTATGACGTCGTTCGCGCGACCACCATCGCCCACGCCACTCTGCGCAAGATGCATCAGAATCTGGGCTGGGCCGTGGGCTACAACGTGCTGGCCTTTCCGCTGGCGGCCGGTGTGCTCTATCCGTTCGTGCTGTCGCCAGAAATCGCCGCGCTGTCGATGTCGGGCAGTTCGGTGATCGTCGCCCTCAACGCGTTGCTGCTCAAACGCCTTCCACTGGCGGATGCCGCCACCCCTCGCAGCCCATCTAAGGAGTCCACACCATGAATACGGTCACACACGTCGCCCATTCCAGACCCCGAGGTACCAATCGCAGCCATTGGGTCGCCGCACTGGCCCTCGCGCTCGCGTTCGCATTGCCGGGGGTCGTCTCCGCGAACGAGGGTGGGTTCCGCCACAACGTGTTGATGCGCGGCCAGGTGCTGGAAAAGCAGGACGGAACGCTTGTGGTCTGTGTCGGGCAGGCCGACGGTGCCCAGGTCGGGCAGGTGCTGGACGTGATCCGGCACAAGCGCCGTATCCGGCATTCGCGGGCCGGCGGTCCACGCTACCGCCGCGAGAACGTTGGCCAAGTGCGCATCGTCGAACTGTTCGACAGCCACTACGCGGAGGCTGAAGTGATCTCCGGGAGCCCCAAGGTCAACGACACAGTGGAGCTGATCCGCCCCTGACAGGCGCGCGGGCGATGCAGATGCGCCTCGGCCCTCGCCATGCCCTCCGCAATCACTTCCCTTCCAGGACAGGAGCCACACCATGACAGCGTCTTCCAACCCCACCCTGCAATTCCTCGGTGCCGCGGGCACCGTGACCGGCTCGCGCTACCTGGTCGAGGCCAACGGTCAGCGCGTGCTCGTGGACTGCGGCCTGTTCCAGGGCTACAAGCAATTGCGCGAGCGCAACTGGGCTCCGTTTCCCGTCGAGGCGTCATCAATCGACGCGGTGGTCCTGACCCACGCCCACCTGGACCATTCGGGCTACTTGCCCGCACTGGTCAAACAAGGGTTCCGCGGCCGGATCCACTGCACCCATGGCAGCGTGGCCCTGTGCGGCCTGCTGCTTCCCGACAGCGGACACCTGCTCGAAGAGGAGGCCAAGTACGCGGCCCGCAAGGGGTACTCCAAGCACAAGGAACCACGGCCGCTTTATACCGAGGATGACGCCCGCCGCAGCCTGAAGCAGCTCAAGGGGCATGACTATGGTCGCGACATCGAGGTCGCATCAGGCGTCACGATCCGCTTCCATCCTGCCGGCCACATCCTGGGCGCTGCCCATGTCAGCCTTGACGTCCAGGGCCAGCGCCTGCACTTCAGTGGCGACCTGGGACGGCAGCAGGAGTCGCTGATGAATCCGCCGACGCCCCTGCCCGCCTGTGACGTCCTGGTCTGCGAATCCACATATGGCAATCGGGAACACATTCCGATCGACCAAGAAGCCGAGCTGGCACCGATCATCCGCCGCGTTGCCGCCCGCGGGGGCGTGATCGTCATTCCCGCCTTTGCCATCGGCCGCGCCCAGGCGCTCATGCTGCATATCGCCCGGCTGCGTGAGCGCAAGGACATCCCTCGCGTGCCGGTCTACCTCAACAGCCCGATGGCGATCAACGCGACCCGGCACTACCACGACCACCACTCCGAGCACCACGTGTCCGACGAGGACTGCCAGCGGATGTTCGACGTGGCCACCTTCGTCAACACTGTAGAAGAGTCGAAGGCACTCAACCGCCAGCGCGGGCCGATGATCATCATCTCGGCCAGCGGCATGATCACCGGCGGGCGCGTGCTGCACCACATCGAGGCGTTCGGCCCCGATGACCGCAACGCGATCCTGCTCGCGGGCTACCAGGCCGGAGGAACACGCGGTGCCGCGCTGGCGGCAGGCAAGCGCACGTTGCGCATGTTCGGCCGCGAGGTCCCCATCCGCGCCGAGGTGGTGCAGCTGGAGGGCTTCTCCGGCCACGCCGACGCCGGGGAGCTGCTGGACTGGATGCGCACCGCGCCGTCCGCGCCGCGCATGGTCTACCTCACCCACGGCGAGCCCGACGCTGCAGACACGCTGCGCGGGCGCGTGCAGCGTGAACTGGGCTGGCGTGCGCGCGTGCCGGGGCACCTGGAGCAAGTCGGATTGGAGGATGCGAGATGACCACGCAGGCCCCGGGCCACACCCGCCTGCGCGTCACCCGTGCCGGCATCGACACCTACCAGCAGCCGGTGGTCTATATGCACCGCGACTGCGAGGTCTGTCGCTCGGAAGGCTTTGCCGCGATGACGCGCGTCAGGCTGGACGTGGACGCCCGCACGCTGGTGGCGACGCTGAACGTGGTCATCGACGATCGGCTCGGCCTGGACGAGGTGGCGTTGTCGGAGGCCGCGTGGACGCTCCTCGATCCCGCGCCCGACGCCCTCGCCGGCGTCAGGCACGCGGAACCCGCGGCGTCGGCGGGCGCGCTCCGTGCCAAGGTGTTCGGCGCCCGGTTGGACGACGCGCAGTACTTCGCCCTGGTGCAGGACGTGATGGAAAGCAGGTTGTCGGACCTGGAGCTTGCAGCTTTCGTCACTGCCAGCGCGGGTGACCGCCTGGACCATGCGGAGACGACCGCGCTGACGCGAGCCATGATCTCCGTGGGCCAGCGCCTGGACTGGGGCGAAGGGCCGGTGCTGGACAAACACTGCGTAGGTGGCCTGCCGGGCAATCGCACCACCCCGATCGTGGTGGCCATCGTGGCTGCGCTGGGCTACCGCATCCCGAAGACCTCGTCGCGCGCGATCACGTCGCCCGCGGGCACCGCCGACACCATGGAAGTGATGGCGCCGGTGGCGCTCGACCTGGCGGCGATGCGCCGGGTGGTGGAGCGCGAGGGCGGCTGCATCGTGTGGGGTGGCAACGTGCGCCTGAGCCCGGCCGACGACATCCTGATCCGGGTCCAGCGCCCGCTGGATTTCGACAGCGACGGCCAACTGGTCGCCAGCGTGCTGTCGAAGAAGATAGCCGCGGGCTCCACCCACGTCCTGATCGACATGCCGGTGGGTCCGACGGCCAAGGTGCGAGGTGAGGCCGCGGCCCACAGCCTCGGCACGCGGCTTGCCCACACCGCGGGCGCGCTGGGATTGCAGTTGGGCATCCATCGCTCCGACGGCACCCAGCCGGTGGGTCGGGGAATCGGCCCGGCGCTCGAGGCGCACGACGTGCTCAAGGTGCTGCGCAACGCGGCCGATGCACCCGCCGACCTTCGCGAACGCGCACTTGCGCTGTCCGCGGCGCTGCTGGACATGGCAGCGGGCAGCAACGCCGGCACCGGACTGGAGCGCGCGCGCGGCGTGCTGGATTCCGGGGCGGCGCTGGCCAAGTTCCTGGCGATCTGCGAGGCCCAGGGAGGCTTCCGCGAACCGCCACGGGCGGCGTTCACCGCCGACGTCCCGGCGCCTGCATCGGGCCGCATCGCGGCGATCGACAACCGCAGGCTGGCCAAACTGGCCAAGCTGGCCGGCGCCCCGACATCCCCCACCGCCGGCCTCGAAACCGGTCTGCGGATCGGCGATACGGTCGAGCGCGGACAGCCCATGATGACCCTGCATGCGGAGTCGCCGGGAGAACTGGCCTACGCCCTGGAGCACGCCGCGACGCTGCAACCCTTTGTGCTTGGAGAGGTTCCATGACCCGTGTGCTGATGCCCTTCCCGGCCGATGCAGTGTTGGCCGGCACCATCAACCAGCCCCTGCAGGCGCGCATTGCACCCGTGGCCTGGCGGCACTTCCCCGATGGCGAGTCGCTGGTCACCCTGGACGACGCACTGGACGGCGCCGATGTGGCGATCCTGGCCAGCCTGCGCAACGCCGATGCCCTGGCCCTCCCGCTGCGCTTCGCCGCCCGGACCGCGCGCGAGTTCGGGGCTCGTTCGGTCGGCCTCATCGCACCCTACCTGGGGTATATGCGCCAGGACACCCGCTTCCATCGCGGCGAGGCGGTCAGTACACCGCTGTTTGCGCAATTCCTCGAAGAGGCTTTCGACTGGCTGGTGACCGTGGACCCGCACCTGCACCGCGTCGAGCGCCTGCAGTCGCTCTACCGCATTCCGACGGTCCACGTATCGGCGACGCCGGCCGTGGCCCGCTGGATCGCTGAGACCGTCCCCGACGCTGTGCTGATCGGCCCTGACAGCGAGAGCGAGCAGTGGGTAGCGGACATCGCCGCCCTGTCCGGCATGCCCTACCAGGTGCTGGCCAAGGAGCGGCACGGCGACTACGACGTGCGCGTCAGCCTGCCCGACCCGCAGGCCGTGGCGGGCCGGACCCCGGTCCTGATCGACGACATCGTGTCGTCCGGCCACACCATCCTGGAGACCCTCGCACACCTGCGCCGGTTGTCGTTGCCGCCGCCACTGCTGGTCGCCATCCATCCGGTGTTCGCCGGCGATGCCTATGCCCGCCTGCAGGAAGCAGGTCTGGCCCGCATCGTCAGTACCGACACCATTGCCCACCCGTCGAACGCGATCGCGCTCGGCGCGGACCTCGCTGACGCGGCATCGACCCTGATGTCCGCTTCGGCCGACTCCCCGGAGGACCCATGAACCTGCATCTCAACTGCTGCACCGCCGACCAGCTGTCGGCCGCCGAGCGCCAGCGGACCCTTGAACTCGCCGACGCCCACCGGCGGGCCGATCCCGCGTTTGACCATTGGGCGGCCGGCTACGGCGTGATCCGACATGACCCGCTCACCCAGCTCCGGGTCCGCCAGATGGTGCACGAGCTGGTGGCCCTGGGCCGCACGCCCGATGCCGGCACCGCCTGGCAGCGGCTCGCCGCGGCCGATCGCGTCACCAGCGCCGGCATGTGGCTGGTGGCCCACATGACCTACAGCCAGCGGGTCCGCACCGACGGCGCGGCCCTCGAGGCCGATGACTTCAAGGCCACGCCCGAAGGCCACACTGGCGGGTCCCTCAACATGGTGCCGGCCTACGCCGGCTACCTGCTGATGGACGCCCTGGATGGCGTCACCCGCGCATGGATGATGGGCCAGGGGCACTGCGTGGCCGCCATCGACGCGCTGAACGTGCTGGTTGGCAACATGACCGCCCGGCACGCCGAACGTTACGACCGCTCCGACGCGGGGCTGAGCCGGTTCGTCGGCGACTTCTATGCCTACACCCTCAATCCGGACGGAACACCGGCGTCGCCCCTGGGCTCCCACGTCAATGCGCACACCGCCGGGGGCGTGATGGAAGGCGGCTATCTCGGCTTTGCCGAACTGCAGTACGTGCATGCACCGCTCAAGGACGAACGCCTGGTGGCGTTCCTCAGCGACGGTGCGTTCGAGGAACAGCGCGGCAGCGACTGGGCGCCGCGCTGGTGGCGTGCCGAGGACAGCGGGCTGGTCAGCCCGATCATCATCCTCAACGGGCGGCGCATCGAACAGCGCAGCCAGATCGCCCAGCAGGGCGGCGAGCGGTGGCTGGACCGGCACCTGCGATTGAACGGCTTTGATCCGATCGCGCTGGACGGGCGCGATCCGGCCAGCATCGCGTGGGGTATCCATGTGATGGAGTCGCGCCTGCAAGCGGGCGCCGCCGTTCCCGATGCCGACGTGCGGCTGCCCTATGGCATTGCCGAAACCGTGAAGGGCTTCGGATTCCCCGGCGCCGGGACCAACGCCTCGCACAACCTGCCCCTGCCCGGGAATCCGTCGAAGGAGGCCGAGGCACGCGCGCTCTTCAATCAAGGCGCCGCGGCGCTGTTCGTGGCCGCGTCCGAGCTCGAGGAGGCTGTTGCCGCACTCAACAGCCACGACCTCCAGCAGCGCGTGCGCGAGCGCGACCATGCGCTGGCCGATCGCCAGGTGGAACCGCCCCGCGTCCCGGCGATCGCCGACCGCGGCGCCGGCGGCGAGAGCTCGCCGATGACCGCGCTCGACGAGCAGTTCGTCGCCATCGCCGAAGCGAACCCGGGGCTGCGCGTGCGCGTGGGCAATCCTGACGAGCTGCGCAGCAACAAGCTCGATCGCACCCTGGACGCAATGAAGCACCGGGTGCACGAGCCCGAGCCCGGTGTCGCGGAATCGACCACTGGCGCGGTCATCACCGCGCTTAATGAGGAAGCCGTGGTATGCGCCGCGCTCGGCAACAAGGGCGGGCTGAACCTGGTGGTCACCTACGAGGCGTTCGCACCGAAGATGCTTGGCGCCGTGCGCCAGGAATTGATCTTCGCGCGTCACCAGGCACAGGCGGGGCGACCGCCCGGCTGGCTGGGCGTGCCTCTCGTGCTGACCTCGCACACGTGGGAGAACGCGAAGAACGAGCAGTCCCATCAGGATCCGACCATGGCCGAGGCGCTCCTGGGCGAAATGGCCGACATATCGCGCGTGGTGTTTCCCCCGGACGCCAACGGCGCCGCCGCGGCCCTCGCCCACGCCTACGCGCAACGCGGCACGGTCACCACCCTGGTCGTCCCCAAGCGACCGGTGCCGCACGAGCTGACACCGACGCAGGCGCAGGCGCTGGCCACCCAAGGTGCGCTGTGCCTGGCCGGCAACCCGGCGACAGCGGCGATCCTGCTGGTCGCCACCGGTGCTTACCAATTGCAGGAAGTGCGCCACGCGCAGGTGCGCCTCGTTGAACGTGGCGTGTCGGCCGCGATCGTCTATCTCGGCGAGCCCGGCCGGTTCCGCACGCCGCGCGATCCGGACGAGGCGCGGTACGTGCACTCCGACAGCGAGGTCCATGCACTGTTCCCGGCGGAACGGCCGCGCATATTCGTCACGCATACGCGGCCCGAGCCCTTCCTGGGCGCGCTGCGCCGGCTCGACACTGGCCCGGCCACGACCGCGGCGCTCGGCTTCGTCAACCGCGGCGGCACGCTGGACGTGCCGGGACTGCTGTTCGCCAACCGCAGCACCTGGGCGCACGTGGTCGATGCGGCCGCGGGCGTCCTCGGCCAGTCCCGGGGCGGCCTGTTGTCGGAAGCGGAGCTGGCGGCAGTGGATGGTCGGGGCGATCCGGCCACGATCCTGCGTCCTGCAAGTGGGTCGACGCCATGAGTTGTCCAACCGGGAGCGCGCGTTGATGGCGGGCACGGTGCGGCGCGGAGGCCAGATTGCCTGGGCGGGACTCAAGCTCGGCGTCGCCGTGCTGCGCCTGCGCCGACGTGCACCCGACCTGCTTCCGGCATACGTCAGCACCACACTGGTGGGGTTGGGCACCACCTTCGTCAAGCTGGGCCAGGGCTTGAGCCTGCGCTGGGACCTGCTGCCGGCGCCCTATCGCGAGGCGCTGTCGCGATTGCACAGCGATGTGCCCCCCTTCCCGGCGGAGGAGGCCATGCGTATCGTCGAACAGGCGTTTGGCGCGCCGGTCGGCGAACTTTTCGCCAGCTTCGATGACAAGCCCCTGGCCGCGGCTTCAGTGGCCCAGATCCATCCAGCGCGCATGCATGATGGTCGCGATGTGGTCGTCAAGATCACCCGCCCCGGGATCCATGCCCAGGTGCAGGCGGATCTGCTGCTCCTGCGGCGCACGATGCGCGTCGCCCAGTGGATCTGGCCGCCACTGAAACGCCACCGGCCGCTCGAACTGGTGGACGAACTAGGCGCATTCCTGCGTGACGAGATCGACATGCGTCACGAGGCGCAGAACATGCGGCGCATGGCCAAGGTGCTGGATGCCCTGCCCGGCATCACCCAGCCGCACGTCGTCGAGCCGTATGCCACCCGCAACGTGCTTGTGCAGGATCGAAGCCACGGGACCCGTCTGGAGGCCGCGTACGGCACAGCGGCCGCTCCCGCACTGGCAAGGGCGCTGCTCGGTGCCTACGTGCATCAGCTCTTCGGCGCCGGCGTCTTCCATGCCGACCCGCACCCGGGGAATCTGTTCTTCTTTGACGACGGTCGCCTGTGCCTGCATGACTTTGGATCGATCGGCGTGCTCGACCCTGCATCCCGGCTCGCGCTCGGCGGCATGGTCGAGGCCATTGCGGCCGACGACGCCGAGGGCGTGCTGGATGCAGCGATCGCCATGGGCTTCTTCCCGTCGCAGGTCGACCGCCGCTCGCATGTGCGCGAGATCCACCTGATCCTGGCCGAGATGGCCAGCCGTCCGCTGGCGCAGTGGTCCATTGCCGAGGCAATCTGGCGCGTGGCACGCATTGGGCAGGGCGCTGGCTTCCGGCTTCCGGCCCACCTGCTGTCCCTGATCCGGACGCTGTTCCTGGTCGAGAACACGCTGCGGGCGCTGGATCCGAATCTGGACCTGCTGGGGACGCTGTCCGCGCAGGCGGCCGCGATCGCCGACATTGCCGAAGCCAGCCGCCCCAGCGGCAACAGGCCGCTTGCCATGCGGCTGGCCCGCACTGCGCGCCAACTGCCACAGATCGCCACCGACCTGTTGCGGCAGGCGCAACTGAGCGACGGACGACCCGCCTTCTCCGTACACCACCATGGCCTGAGTTCCACGCAGGAGGCAATCGCGCGCACGGGCAACCGGCTGGCGTTGGCCCTGGTCACCTTGGGCCTGTACGTAAGCGGTGCGCTGTTGAGCCTGCATTCCGACGGCCCGCAAGTGTTCGGTCACATGCCTTTCCTGGCTATGGTGGCTTTCGCTGCTGCGGGATTGCTCTCACTGCGGCTGGTGATGGCCATCGCCAGATCGGGACACTTGTAACAGAACACTGATCTATCTCCCCGCTGGTGCCCGGCGCATCAGTGCATCCAGGAAGGCAGACCCATGACGCAACACAATCATCATCATCAAGATCATCAGGCGCACGGCGAGCAACCGCCGCATCCCCGCACGGGTGCTGAAGGTGACGTCCATGCCGGGCACGACAAGCATGCCGGCCACAGCGTGGCGAGCTTCCGCGACAAGTTCTGGCTCACGCTGCTGCTGACCATCCCCACTCTGATCTGGAGCGGGATGATCCAGCATTGGTTCGACTACACCGCACCACAGTTCCCGGGGTCGGCGTACATCCCGGCGGTGTTCGGCACGATCGTGTACTTCTACGGCGGCTCGCCGTTCCTCCGCGGCGGATACCACGAGCTGAGAAATCGCCTGCCGGGCATGATGACGCTGATCTCGCTTGCGATCACCGTCGCCTTCCTTTACAGCGCGTTGGTCACGCTCGGCGTTGTCGAGGGCTTGGACCTGTGGTGGGAGCTGGCGACGCTGGTGGCGATCATGTTGCTCGGCCACTGGATCGAGATGCGTTCGATCAACCAGGCACAGGGCGCTCTCAAGGAACTCGCGAAGCTGCTGCCTGATATGGCGGTGCGGTTGGATGAGGCCGGTACCGCGAAGGAAGTCCCTGTCGCGGAACTGAAGCGCGGCGACCTGCTGCTCATCAGGCCCGGCGCGAGCATTCCCGCCGACGGCGTCGTGAAGGAAGGGACCAGCGCCGTCAACGAAGCGATGATCACCGGCGAGTCCAAGCCGATGGACAAGTCGACGGGCGACCGGGTGATCGCCGGCACCGTCAACGGACAGGGCTCGTTGCGTGTCGAGGTGACGGGAACCGGCGACGAGACCGCGCTCGCGGGTATCATGCGGCTCGTCGAGCAGGCCCAGACGTCGCGCTCGCGCGCCCAGGCCCTGGCGGACCGGGCGGCGTTCTACCTCACGATCATCGCCATCGTCTCCGCCGCGGTTACCGCCATTGTCTGGCCACTCCTCGGTCGACCGTGGAGCTTCACGATCGAGCGCGTAGTGACCGTGCTCGTGATCGCCTGTCCCCATGCGCTGGGTTTGGCCATCCCGCTGGTGACCGCCATCTCGACCACGATTGGCGCACGGAACGGCCTGCTCGTGCGCGATCGACGCGGCCTGGAAGAGGCCCGTTTGCTGAACACGGTCGTGTTCGACAAGACAGGCACGCTCACGCTCGGTTCGCACCGCGTCGTGAAGACCACTGCCGCCGATGGACTCACCGACGACGAGGTGCTTCGCGTGGCCGCGTCGGTCCAGCGCGACGCTGAACATCCGATCGCGCAGGCGCTGATGACCAGCGCCAAGGAACATGGCATCGACGTTCCGATGTCGCAGGACTTCGAGTCCATGCCGGGACGCGGCGTGCGCGCAGTCGTCGAGGAGCGCTCGCTTCACGTTGGCGGGCCGGGTCTGTTGAGAATGCTCGCGGTCGAACCGCCGGAGACGCTTCGGCGGGCTGCCGAATCAGCGGCAGCCGATGGTCAATCTGCAACCTACCTGGTGGAAGGCGACCGGGTGCTCGCCGTATTTGCGATCGCGGATGCCATCCGTCCCGAATCGTTCGACGCGGTCAAGCGGCTGCACGACGAAGGACTGGAGGTTGTCCTGCTGACGGGTGATTCCACGGCGGTCGCAAACGCGGTCGCGAAGGAACTCAACATCGACACCGTCTTCGCCGAGGTATTGCCCGAGGACAAGGTGGCAAAGATCGAGGAGCTGCAGGCCCAGGGCAAGCGCGTCGCGATGGTGGGTGACGGTGTCAATGACGCTCCGGCGCTGCTCACGTCCGACGTCGGCATCGCCATCGGCACAGGGACGGACGTCGCGGTCGAGGCCGGCGACGTCGTACTCGTGCGCAGCGACCCGCGCGACGTGCCTGCGATCATCGAATTGAGCAAGGCCACCTATCGCAAGATGATCCAGAACCTGTGGTGGGCCGCCGGCTACAACATCGTCGCCATCCCTCTCGCCGCTGGCGTTCTCGCCGCATGGGGGATCCTGCTGCAACCTGCGCTTGGGGCAGTGCTCATGTCGCTGAGCACCGTCGTTGTGGCAATCAATGCGCAGTTGTTGCGCCGGGCGGTGCGGTCCCCATGAACATGATTCGGGGACACCTGTGACCACGCGCCGGCTTCTTGCACTCAACGTTGGCTCGTCCACCCTCAAGGGCGCGTCCTATCTGTTCAACACTGAGGGACACGGCGCGCAGTCTCGTCTGCTCGAGCGCTCCCGGGCCGAAATTCCAGTCGGCGTGGATGCGCAGGAGCGCCTTGCCACCCTGCTCGAGGCATTGTCGGAGCCGTGGCCCAGCCCCGACGTGGTGGTGCACCGAATCGTACATGGCGGTGACCTTCACGACGCCCGCGAGCTCGACGAAACCGTGCTCGCGAAACTGGATGCATTGGTGCCGTTCGCACCCTTGCACCAGCCGGTAGCCCTCGCTTTCGCGCGTGCCGCGCGCATGCGTTGGCCGCACGCGCGCCAAGGCGTGGCCTTCGACACCGACTTCCACGCGTCGCTCGCGCCCTGGAGCCGGCGCTTGCCTGTCCCTGAAGCATGGGATGCGCTGGGCATCCGCCGCTACGGTTTCCATGGACTCGCCTTTGCCTCCGCGCTCCGCATAGTGGCCAGCCACGACGCTGGAATCCTGAAGGGCCGCGCTGTCTTCGCGCATCTGGGGGGTGGCTGCAGCGTCTGCGCCGTCGAGGGCGGCCGCAGCCGCGACACCACCATGGCGCTCACTCCGCTGGGTGGAATCCCGAGCCCTACCCGCTCCGGAGATCTCGATCCCGGCGCGTTGCTGTATCTGCTGAGGCATGAACGCCTGGATGCGCAGGCGCTTGAAAACGGCCTGTACCGCAGTGCAGGCCTTGCCGGAATCGCCGGCCATGGCGACATGCGCGTGTTGCTGACGGATCCCGGCCCGCAGGCCCAGCTTGCCGTGGAGCTCTTTGCAGTCCGGATTGCGCAGTCCATCGCGGCCATGGCCACGGCAATTGGCGGTCTCGACCATGTCGTCTTTTCCGGCGGCATCGGCCATCGCGCGCCGGTTTTGCGGGCTCGCATCGTCGCGCGACTGGCCTGGCTCGGCCTGGCGCTGGCACCTGACGTCAACGATGCTGGAGCCACGCGGATCGACCGCGGGGGCGGGCCGAGCATATGGAACGTCGCGATCGATGAGGAGCGCGAACTGGCTGAATCGGCACTCGCCTGGCTGTAGCCACGACACGCCCCAAGGGTCGGCTCCGGTGGGGAATCACTCCTCGATCCGTGACGACGTGAGCACCGCTGCGAATCCACCACCGGGGGTGCGCATGTTCGTGGTCTGGCCCTGGTACAGCCTGGCCGCGAACAACAGGACACCCGCCTCGGACGCGAAGCAGCGCACATCCGCCTTGAGGGACTGGCCCCCATGCACGATCCGCATGCTCGGTGGCGCGAAGGCCTGTGCGATGTAGGTCGCCGACGCCATAGACGCCCAAGTCCGCCGGGTCAACTTGTCGCCCCGATAACTCCCACGGCTGCCAAACCCTGCTGCAGGCTTGAAGAAATATCCGTTGCGCACTGCCCACAACGCATCCCGGTTCGCGGGCACGAGTTCGACCGTGGGCGGGATCACCTGGCCCAGCAGTGCCGTCGAACCCGCATCGACCCCGAACCCGCCGAGCAGAGCCGGGTCCCCGAGCACCGCAAGGTTGCGCTTGTCGGCAAACAGCGCGTGTGCTCGGGGATGCGGCATCAGCGCGACGTCCCCTGCCAGGTAAGCCTCACGAATGTCTGCATGCGAGGCATCCTCGAGCGCGAAATCGGTCAACCGGTTGTAGACAGTGTCGATTCGACCGTGGGCATCCTCAAGCCCGTCCGAACCAAACGACAAATCCTCGGGAGCGCTGATCACGCAGTCCACGCCATGGTCCCGAAACGCGTTCGCGTACAGCACAAACTCGGGGTAAAGGAACTGCGCTCGCGGAGTGCTGTCCACGATGGCCAGGCGCGACGGCGTGCGCCCGGATTGCTGCCGAGCATCCTCCATCCAGGCCGTGACGGCCGCATCACGCGCTTGGGCCGCGTTGGTCCAGGTGGCCCATGCTGGCGGCGCGCAAGACCGCACGGCATCGAGCAACAAGGCATTGAGGAGCAGACCGCCTGGATTGGTGTTGACCTCGATCAGCCGCGGGCCATCGACCGTCAGGTGAAAGTCCAGACCCAGGACGCCCCCCGCCGAACCCGGATCATGGGTTGCAATGTCAGGGGCCCATTGCAGGACCCGTTGGCTATATCCCGGGTTTCCTGCGACGTCGAAGACCGCCGCCGCGACTCGTCCCATGGCCTCCAACGCGGGCCGATCAACGAACAAGGCATAGGGTGAAAATAAGTGCGCGTGTACGGCGGGATCAGTCGTGAACTCCGGAAAGGCACCCCGGATCGACTCGTGCAGACGGAGGATGTCGACCACTTCGCATGCACACCGCTGGTTGAGCGGCGCGCTTTCCAGGGTGGCACAGTCGATCTCGCAGCCTGTCTGTCCAACTATTATCGGAGTCCGCGGTTCAACCACAACAGGGATTGTTCTGTTGGATCGGTGGACATGGCACTGTTCCGAACGAGCAGAACACACAGCAGTCGCCTTGATGCGGACGCAAAACCGCTCCACAGCCCGTGCACTCATAGAAGAATTGACACGCTGTGATGGGCATTGTCTCGGTCGCCCGATGGCCGCACTCCGGGCAGGTCAAGATGCTTTCCAGCTTGACGTCACTCACCGCCAGTCCGCACCTTGGCCGGGAAGCCTGCTTCCGTGACTGCACGCGCGATTCCGGCTGCATCCGTCTGGCTCGATTCGAACGTCACCGTGACTGTTTCAGCCCGGGTGTCCACCTTCACATCGGCCACGCCCGGCACCTTCTCCAGCGCCTTCCTGATGGTGATGCCGCAGGCGGGACAGGTCATGTTCTCAGCATCGAGCATCACTACGGTTGCGGGCGTCGCAAGAGCGGCACCGACCGACAGAGCAGCCACCAGGGCCAGTATCCACTTGTGCATCGCGCCTCCTACAGAATCCAGACGATGTAATAGGGAAACAGCAGCAACAGGACGATGAGGGCTGTCGCCAACCAGAGCCAACGTCGCCTGCGTCGCAGAGCGTCCGGGGCGATGCAACTGCCATCCACACCGCACCGTGCCGCCGGTCGATACAGCATCCAAAACGCCACGGCCAAGGACAGTACGGCGGCGGCGCTGAACCAGGGCCTCAAGGGATCGAGAGCTGTCAGGGTGCCGATCCAGGCGCCACTGATGCCCAGCAGGACCAGCACCAGCGGCACGACGCAGCAGACCGATGCGCCAATGGCGGCGATGCTCGCGCCAACGATGGCTGGAACAGACGATTTGGCCGGGGTTGTTTGCATCAGAGCATACTAGCCTCTGTACCTAGGTACGGAGTCAAGCCGTGCGTCCGAACACGTTTACGATCAGCCGGCTGGCGGCGGCGGCCGATGTGCACGTCGAAACCGTGCGCTACTACCAGCGGCGTAGGCTGCTGCGTCAACCCGAGCGACCCATAGGAGGCGTGCGTCGTTACGACGAAAACGATGTCAATCGGCTTCAGTTCATCCGGCGCGCTCAGATGATGGGATTCAGCCTCGACGAGATCGCTGGCCTGCTAGAGATCACAGGCGAAGGTTCTTGCGAGCAGACCCGTCAGCTGACCGAGCGAAAGCTCGTCGATGTCCGTCTACGAATCCGCGAGCTGCGACAGCTGGAGAGGGATCTCGAACAGAAAATAGCGCGGTGCGCCCAAGTGCCGGCGGGAGAGTGCTGCCCAACCCTCGATTTTCTGGAGCGGCCAATAAAGCCAGCTGCGACAGGCAGTTAGCTCACTTTCGGCCCGTTTTTACACGAATCCCTGCCGACCCTCTACATGGACGGGCTGTGGCAGTGCAGCGACCTGGTCGGGCTGATCCAGCTGCTGGTGCGCAACCGCGACCTGCTCGACGGCATGGAAACCGGCAGCGCGCGCCTGGGCGGGCTGGCGATGAAGGCCCTGCATGCGCTGCGGCGCAATACCCGGGAAGGCAGCCGGCGCAACATCGCCGCCCACTACGACCTGGGCAACGCGTTCTTCGGCCTGTTCCTGTCGCCGGACCTGATGTACTCCTCGGCCTGCTGGGAAGGCGCCGAGGACACCCTGGAAGCGGCCTCGACCCGCAAGCTGGACCTGATCTGCCGCAAGCTCGCCCTCGGGCCGGATGACCATGTGCTGGAGATCGGCACCGGCTGGGGCGGCTTTGCCCTGCATGCGGCACGCCACTACGGCTGCCGGGTCACCACCACCACCATCTCGCGCGAACAGCACGACCTGGCCGCCCAGCGCATCGCCGAGGCCGGGCTGGGTGGGCGCATCACCCTGCTGCAGTCGGACTACCGCGACCTCACCGGCCAGTACGACAAGCTGGTCTCGATCGAGATGATCGAGGCGGTCGGCGCCGATTTCCAGGACAGCTACTTCGGCCAGATCGGCCGCCTGCTCAAGCCCGACGGCCTGGCCCTGGTGCAGGCGATCACCATCGAGGACCACCGCTACGAGCAGGCGCTGAAGTCGGTGGACTTCATCAAGCGCCACGTGTTCCCGGGCTGCTTCATTCCTTCAGTCAACGCGATGCTGGCCTCCAAGACCCGCAGCAGCGACCTGGCGCTGATCGCGCTGGAGGATTTCGGCCTGTCCTATGCGCGCACCCTGCAGGCCTGGCGCGAGCGCTTCCTGGCCCAGCTGCCGGCGGTGCGCGCGCAGGGCTTTGACGAGCGTTTCATCCGGCTGTGGGAGTTCTACCTGGCCTACTGCGAGGGCGGCTTCCGCGAGCGCTCGATCGGCGTGTCGCACCTGGTGATGGCCAAGCCGGGCTGGCGCCCGGGCGTGGTGGAGCCGGCATGAACAACCTGGCCATCCTGCTGGTCTACCAGGCCACCTGGTTTGCCGCGGTGATCGGCGCCGGGCACGGGCTCTGGTGGCCGGGCGTGCTGTGCGCGGTGCTGTTCGCGCTGTGGCGGCTGGCGGTCTCGCCGCAGCGTGCGCTGGAGACCCGGCTGGTGCTGGCGGCGCTGGCCATCGGCCTGGTGCTGGAAAACCTGTGGACCGGCAGCGGCCTGCTGACCTATGCCGCGCCCTGGCCATGGGCCGGCTCGCCGGCCTGGATCCTGGCGCTGTGGCTGGCCTTCGCGCTGGTGATCGTGCCGCTGCTGGGCTACCTGCACCGGCGGCTGTGGCTGGCCGCGCTGCTGGGCGCGATCGGCGGCCCGCTGGCCTACCTGGGCGCGGCCCGTGGCTGGCAGGCGGTGCAGTTCAGCGAGCCCGGCTGGCACGGCCTGCTCGCGCTGGCCGCCGGCTGGGCGCTGGCGATGCCATTGCTGGCAGTGCTGGCCGCACGTGGCCTGGCACCTGATCAACCCGGAGAACCGACCCGATGAACCTTGGCATGCAACTGTTGTTGATCTGGGCCTTTGCCGTCGTGCTGATGCTGCTGGGCTGGCAATGGCAGCGCCGGCGCAGCAATGCCGGCATCGTCGATGTGCTGTGGGCCTTCGGCCTGGCCTGCTCGGCGCTGTGGCTGGCGTTGAGCGGCAGCGGCGCCTTGACCGCGCGCGCCCTGGTCGGTGGCCTGGCCGCTGCCTGGGGCCTGCGCCTAGCCTGGCACCTGTGGCGGCGTGTGCGCAGCGAAGCCGAGGACGGCCGTTACCTGGCCCTGCGCCAGTACTGGCACGGCGACCAGCGCAAGTTCCTGGCCTTCTTCCAGTTCCAGGCTCTGCTGGTGGTGCTGTTCTCGCTGCCGCTGGCCGCCGTGGTCGCCCACCCGGACCCGTCACCGCTGCAGCTGGCCGGCGCCGCTGCGCTGTGGCTTTTCTCGGTACTGGGCGAATCACTGGCCGATGCCCAGCTGGCCCGTTTCCGCGCCAATCCGGCCAACCGCGGCCGCACTTGTGACCGTGGCCTGTGGCGCTACTCGCGCCACCCGAACTACTTCTTCGAATGGCTGCACTGGTGCGCCTGGGCCGTGGCCGCGCTCGGCGGACCGCTGGTCTGGCTCGGCCTGCTCGGCCCGGTCCTGATGTACCTGTTCCTGCGCTTCATCAGCGGCATCCCGTTCACCGAACAACAGGCCCTGCGCACGCGGGGCGATGACTACCGGGAGTACCAGCGGCGCACGCCGATGTTCTTCCCCTGGTTCCCCAAACCCTGACCGTATTGCCGAGGACCGCGCCATGACCACCACCACCCTGGACCGCAATGAACTCTCGCCCGACCGGGCGGCCCCCGGCCTGCTCGGCCTGGCCGAACGTGGCCTGCTGCCCGATGCGCTGGTACGCGCCGGCATCCGCCGGCTGTGCGAGCAGCGGCTGAGCGAAGAACTGGAAGGCGGCGTGGAGGCGCAGTCGCTGCGCCAGCGCCAGCGACTGGAGGAGCTGCGCCAGAGCCCGCTGGCGATCGAGACCGAGGCGGCCAACAGCCAGCACTACGAGCTGCCGCCGGCCTTCTTCACCCACTGCCTGGGGCCGCGGCTGAAGTATTCGTGCTGCTACTACCCCAATGGCGACGAGACCCTGGCCCAGGCCGAGGAAGCGATGCTGGCGCTGTACTGCGAGCGCGCCGGGCTGGCCGATGGCCAGGACATCCTCGAGTTGGGCTGCGGCTGGGGCTCGCTGACCCTGTGGATGGCCGAGCACTACCCGAACGCACGCATCACCGCGGTGTCCAACTCCAACGGCCAGCGCGCCTTCATCGAGGCGCGTTGCCAGGAGCGTGGCCTGCACAACGTGCAGGTACTCACCCGCGACGTGAACCACCTGGCCTTGCCCGAGGCCGCCTATGACCGCTGCGTCTCGGTGGAGATGTTCGAGCACATGCGCAACTACGACACCCTGCTCGGCCGCATCGGCAGCTGGCTGCGCCCGGGTGGCCAGCTGTTCGTGCACATCTTCGTGCACCGCACCCTGCTCTACCCGTTCGAGACCGCCGGTTCGGACAACTGGATGGGCCGCCACTTCTTCACCGGCGGGCTGATGCCGGCGGCCGATACCCTGCTGCACTTCCAGGACGCACTGACGATCAAGCAGCAGTGGCTGGTCGAGGGCACCCACTACGAGCGCACCGCCAACCAGTGGCTGGAACACCAGGATGCCAACCGCGAAGCGGTGATGACGATCCTGCGCCAGACCTATGGCGAGGCCGCCGGGCTGTGGTTCCAGCGCTGGCGGATGTTCTGGATGGCCTGCGCCGAGCTGTTCGGGCATACCGACGGCCAGGAGTGGATGGTCTCGCACTACCTGTTCCAGCGCCGCTGAGTTCCGCGCCTGGATGACGGGGCGGGTATCGGCGTCTTCCAGCCACATACCCCGGGCACGCCGCCGAGACGCCTTGCGGCGGCCCACCGGATGGCCATCACCGACACCGCCGAACAGGCGGGGGGCCTAGCTGTAGGCCGCAGGCGCCACCGCACTGCGTATTTCACCGATCACCGCGGTGGATTCTGGGGCTATCGCGTGTGTACGCCGCGTCAACGCCAACCCCGCAACTTCTATCCGATGGATTTTCCGGCTTCGATCGCGATTGGCGTGCATCCAAGCGTGTGCGTGCTGCGTATTGGAAGACGCATGACCCTGTGCACTTCCCTTTCAGCCTGGAGAGCCCCAATGAAGTCTGCTGCCTTTGTCGTTCTCGCTGCCGGTCTGGCTGCATCCGTTACTGCCCACGCGTCCGGCGTAGAAGCCGGCAAGTGGAGTTTTTCCGCCTTCGGTGGCGTTGACATGCCGACCAGCGGCGACGTGCACGGCGGTGCCACCGCGCCCGTGCCCGACCTCGGACCCCTCAACCCTGCGCTGGCAGGGGTCAGTGCCGAGCTGCGTATCCAGTCGCGCAGCCATGACCGCATCTATGGCCTGGCCGACACCTACGGCCTGGAAATGGGCTATGGCTTGAGCGACAGCGCCGAGCTGTTCGGACAGGTGCGTTACAGCTATGCCTCGCCCGGTCGCGTGCAGGTGGGCGGCGCCTTCGTGCCGGCGCTGGACACAGAGCTGCCGGTGTACGGCCGTTTCAGCGCCTACAAGAGCTACGGCGCCGAGTTCGGCTACCGCCGTTTCTTCATGCAGCCGGGCGCTGCGCGTCCTTTCCTTGCCGCCCGCATCGGCGCGACGCATACCGACGCCATCAACGCCTCGTTCGATATTCCGGATGCCGCCATTTCCATTCCGGATGCACGCTTCACCAAGAAGACCTGGTCCGCGTCCGGTGGTCTGGATGTGGGCGTGATCATTCCGGTCGGCGAGACCTTCAGCTTTACCGCGCAGGCCGGCGTTCGCTACGTCGACAAGCTCAGCGGTGATGACGCCGATATCGGTGGGCTCGGCCTGGGCAGCATCAACAACGATGCCAAGCGGATTTCGGTGCCGATGAGCGTCGCCGCCCGCTGGGACTTCTGATCCGGACGCTGTTTCAACGGCTGCACCGTTCACGCTGCCACGTGGTGCACAGACGGTGCGGTTGCCGATCGACAACAACCGCAGCCAAGGCTGCGTTTTCCCCCCGCCTCCGACCGGAGGCGATATCCATGAGGACTTGAACATGCGTATCCAGATCCAGCGTCTTGCCATCGCCGCCGGCCTCGCGCTTGCCGGTGCCACCGTTCCTTCCGCTTTCGCCGCCGGCAATCCGGCCACAGATGGCGCAGCGATGGGTGCACAGAAGACCATCGTCGAGACCGCTTCCAACACCAGTGAACTGAGCACCCTGGTAGCTGCGCTGAAGGCCGCCGGGCTGGTGGACACGCTCGCCGGAAAGGGCCCGTTCACCGTGTTCGCTCCCACCAACGAGGCGTTCGCCAAGCTCCCCCAGGGCACGGTCGATACCCTGCTCAAGCCCGAAAACAAGGGCACGCTGACCGGCATCCTGACCTATCACGTGGTACCGGGCACCCACCCTTCCAGCCAGCTGGTCGCCGCCGCGAGCAGCCAGGGCGGCAGCAGTACCTTGAAGACGGTGCAGGGTGAGGAACTGACCGTCGAACTGAAAGACGGGAAAGTCTGGGTGGTGGATGCCAAGGGTGGCAAATCCGCGGTCACTACCGCCGATGTCATGCAGTCCAACGGCGTGGTACACGTGGTCGACAGCGTGCTGATGCCGAAGTAAGCGCCTGCTCAACCGTGGCCTGCGACTGCCGCAGGCCAAGGTTGCTGGATGCCGATCCCGGTGTCCTGCAGGGGCGAGGTGATCAGGCAGGAGATCGGACGCTGGCCGAGTAGCCGCACCGCGAAACCCGCTTGAACCTGTGCAACCTGGCGAAGACCGCAGCGTCTTTCACAATCGTCCCCGGTGCTGCATAAACAAAAACGCCCCAAGTCGTTGTCGACGAGGGGCGTTTTACATGCTTGGTGCCGAAGGTGGGACTCGAACCCACACGCTTTTAAGGGCGGCGGATTTTGAATCCGCTGCGTCTACCGATTCCGCCACTTCGGCTGGCTGGCCGGCGATTATAGCTGAGCTTTTCCGCTTGGGCAGCAAGATTTCACTTAAATCCTGAAAAATCTCCCGGTGACTCCTGCCTTGTCACCGTGCTGCCGCCCCGCTGTGGTGCGGGGACTGTCTGCGTGGGGAGACCCTCGGCGGCCAATCTGCAGCAATCAACCACCGCGCCGTGCCCGGGCGAACGCATCGGCAAGCGCGTTGTTGGCAGGGGCGGAGCTGACGCCCGGACGACTTCCGGTGTTGCTTCCGCGGCCGGCTCCGCCGCGGTTGCCGTTATCGCGACGCGGGCCGGCGCCTTGCCCATCGCGGCGCGGCGCCCGCTCTTCAGGCCGGGCCGGGCCGGTGGCATCGTCCAGCCGGCGGGTCAACGCGATGCGTTTGCGCGGCACATCCACTTCCAGCACCTTGACCTTGACGATATCGCCGGCCTTGACCACATCGCGCGGATCTTTGACGAAGGTGTCCGACAGTGCGGAGATATGGATCAACCCATCCTGGTGCACGCCGATGTCGACGAATGCGCCAAACGCGGCGACATTGCTGACCACGCCTTCCAGAATCATGCCCTCACGCAGGTCCTTGATGTCTTCCACGCCCTCGGCAAAGCGCGCCGCCTTGAATTCAGGACGCGGATCGCGGCCGGGCTTTTCCAATTCCCTGAGGATGTCGCGCACGGTTGGCACACCGAATTTGTCGTCGGTGAACTGCTCGGGTTTCAGGCTGCGCAGATAGCTGCCATCACCAAGCAGGGCCTTGATCGGCCGGTCAGCGGCGGAGACGATGCGCTCGACCACCGGATAGGCTTCCGGATGCACCGCCGACGCATCCAGCGGTTCATCACCATCGGCGATACGCAGGAATCCAGCGCACTGTTCGAACGTCTTGTCGCCCAGGCGCGGCACCTTGAGCAGTTCCTTGCGGCGCTTGAACGGGCCATTTTCGTCACGATGGCGCACGATATTTTCCGCCACGCTGGGCGACAGGCCCGACACACGCGACAGCAATGCCGCCGAGGCGGTGTTGACGAATACGCCCACGGCATTCACGCAGTCTTCCACCCGTGCATCCAGTGCCTTGGCCAGCCGGTACTGGTCCACGTCATGCTGGTACTGGCCCACGCCAATGGCCTTGGGCTCGATCTTGACCAGTTCGGCCAACGGATCCTGCAGGCGCCGGGCGATGGAAACGGCGCCGCGCAGCGACACGTCCAGCTCAGGGAACTCCTTGGCGGCAAACTCCGACGCCGAATAGACCGATGCACCGGCTTCGCTGACCACCACCTTCTGCAACCTGGGATTGGCACAGGCAGCGATGACCTCACCCGCGAGCTTGTCGGTTTCGCGGCTGGCGGTACCGTTGCCGATCGCGATCAGCTCGACGTTGTGCTTGGCGCACAGGTGCTTGAGCGTCTGCAGCGACTGCTCCCACTGCCGGCGCGGCTCGTGCGGATAGATGGTCTCGGTCGCGACCAGCTTGCCGGTGGCATCGACCACGGCGATCTTGCAGCCGGTACGGATGCCGGGGTCAAGCCCCAGGACTGTCTTGGGTCCGGCCGGAGCGGCCAGCAGCAGATCCTTGAGGTTGTCACCGAACACCGCGATTGCTTCCGCCTCGGCCTTCTCGCGCGCCTGGTTGAACAGATCCAGCAGCAGGTGCATGTGCAGCTTGGCGCGCCAGGTCAGGCGACAGGCGTCGAGCAGCCAGCGATCAGCAACCCGCCCCTTGTCGGCGATGCCGGCGTTGTAGGCCACGCGTCCTTCGGCGTACTGGTGCCCGGCTTCGGCATCGCTGCCCGGGTCCAGTTCGAGAAACAGGAATTCCTCGCGGCGCGCGCGGAACAGCGCCAGCAGGCGATGCGAGGGAATCTTCGCCAGCGATTCGGCATGGTCGAAGTAGTCACGGTATTTGGCCCCTTCAGCCTCCTTGCCCTCGACCACGCAGGCGCGGATGACGCCGGTTTCAGCCAGCCACTGGCGCAATTCACCGACCAGTGCCGCATCCTCGCCCCACCGTTCCATCAGGATGGCGCGTGCGCCTTCCAGCGCCGCCTTGGTATCGGCCACCCCCTTGTCGGCATCAACGAATCCAGCGGCGAACACCTGTGGGTCCAGTGAAGGATCGGACAGCAGGCCATCGGCCAGTGGCTCCAGCCCGGCTTCGCGGGCGATCTGGGCACGGGTACGGCGCTTGGGCTTGTATGGCAGATACAGGTCTTCCAGTCGGGACTTGGTATCGGCCCCGGCAATCTCGCTGCGCAACTCGTCGGTCAGCTTGCCTTGTTCCTGGATGCTGGCCAGTACCGCGGCACGACGATCCTCCAGCTCGCGCAGATAGGTCAGACGTACTTCCAGATTGCGCAGCTGCGTGTCGTCCAGGCCGCCCGTAGCTTCCTTGCGGTAGCGCGCGATGAACGGAACGCTCGCCCCCTCGTCCAGCAGGGCAATGGCGGCCTTGGCCTGTGACGGATCTGCGCCGATCTCGGCAGCGATGGTCTGCGCAATGTGCTGCGCGAGCTTGATGTCTTGCATTGCTTGATGCGGAAACCACGATGACAGGTGAGCCATTCTGGCAACGCATGGCTGTCAGCGGAAGCCGTTGACAGCAGGCGCCGGACCTGTTGCCCGGCGCGCGGCAAGCTCACTCACCCCAGGTGCTGGCTCAGCCGTTGGATGGCGATTTCGTCGCGCAGATCCTCCAGCACCATCACGCGCACCCGCCCTCTACCGTTCACATCCATCATCCGCTCCACATAGAACTCCGGACCTTGCTCCGTGTCCGCGCGGGTCTTGCTGAAACCGTAGGGCACCACGCCCTTGTCGCCATCCTTGCTGCCACCGATATAAAGAACAACCGCCATGGTGGTTGGTACTCCTCCAGAAACCAGAACCGCGCCACCTTACTTGGCGGCGTGTTAGAAGGATGTACAGATCGCGTTGACGCTTCATGACCGTGGTGTTGCCGTGTCAAAACAGGGCAAACCTTCACACAAGTTCAGTGACGCCCCGGCCACCAGCCGCGGCCGCTGAGTGCATAGCGATCCGCCGCACGTTCGAAAGGATTGCGCACACTGACACCGCCGCAAAGCAGATAGAGCGGCAGGAACAGCGGCCCCAGCACCATGTACTGGAACACATGTGCACGTTCATGGTCTCCCAGTCGCACGCGGGGATGCTCGCAGTGTCCGGCCCGATGTTCATAGGTCGCGCACAGCCCGTCGAGATTGTCACCGGTATGCAGGATCACCATGCCGAAGGTGATTGCACCCCCCGGCCCCCAGGGCCAGTGGCTGAACACCAGTGCACAGTCGCGCGGACTCCAGTAGGCGCGCGCGCCGGCAACGCATCCGGCCAGGCCCGCAGCCAGGCCGACAAGGGAATTGGGGAGCGTCCACAACGCGCCAAGCCCCTGCAAGGCACGCAATCCCCAACGCAAGGACGGCGTGTGACCAGTCATCACGCCCTCGCACCGCAATCACCGCGCGCCCGAATGCCGGCCATCAGGGTGACGGTGCGCGCAACTGCCGCAGCGTGTGCTGGAACCATGCCGCCGCGTCCTGCTCGGGAGCATCCGGACACGCAACCCGGTAAGGCCGGCCACTCAGGCTGCTGCGGCTGGCCGCGCGTTCGATGAACTGCTCGCTGCTGCCGACCAGGTCACGTTTGAGCAGGTAGTCGTATTTGCGCTGCAGATGCGCGCGTGCCTCGCCGGGGCCATACCAGCTGCCATTGCGTTGGAAGCGGCAGCCGGAATTTTCCAGCGCCTGCATCAGTCCTGCGATTTCGCGTTGCGTGGTTGCAGTGGGGGCGGCCTGCGCGCGCATTGGCGTGGCCGTCAGGACCGCGCATATCCACAGCACCGTCCAACGGTTCATGCGCGTTCGCTCAGCCATTGATGGATCGCGCCAGGAACCTCGCGTTGTGCCCGGCCTGACACATAGATGCCGATATGCCCCCCGCGAAACCCCAGTTCCGTGTAGTCGCGGCTGCCCACCCGATCCCGCATCGCCCGTGATGCGGCGGGCGGCACCAGATGGTCCTGCTCGGCATAGATGTTCAGCAACGGCATCTGCAGCTGGGCCAGGTCCACCGCTTCCTCGCCGATGAGGATGCTTCCTTCCATCAATCCATTGGCCTGGTAGAACTGTTTGACGAACTGGCGGAACGCTTCGCCGGCAAGGTCCGGTGAATCGAATATCCATTTTTCCATGCGCAGGAAATCCTCCAGCGCCTGCTTGTCGTCCAGGATGTCCATCAGCCCCACGTATTTCTGCACGTTCAGGCGGAAGGGCTTGAGCATCAGGTAGCTGGCATTCATCAGATCTGCCGGGATGTTGCCCAGCGTATCGACGAACAGATCCACATCCACGTGGCGCGCCCAATGCGACAGCATGTTGTCGGGCGTATGGAAATCCACCGGCGTCACCATGGTGATCAGATTGCGCACTTTGTGCGGCCGCAGCGCGCTGTAACACAGCGAGAACACGCCGCCCTGGCAGATGCCGAGCAGGTTCACCGGCGCGCCGCGCTGCTGCGCGCGGAGGTGATCCACCGCGCCGTCGATGTAGCGCAGCAGGTAGTCTTCCAGCGTGAGAAAACGTTCGGAGCGGTCCGGGTACCCCCAGTCCAGCACATAGACGTCCTGCCCCAAGGCGAGCAGCTTCTGCACCAGCGAACGGCCATCCTGCAGATCGACCATGTACGGGCGATTGACCAGGGCATAGACGATCAGCAGCGGGGGCAGGTCCCCTTTGGGGTGTTCTCCCACGAACCGGTACAGTTTGACCTTGCCGTCACTCCATACTTCCTGGCGCTCGGTGACACCGTAATTGACGTCTTCCACCTGTGGCAGCAGCTTCAGGCCATCCAGCAGTTTTCGCTGCCATTGCAGGGTCTCCTGCAGCAGGTCATCGCTGCCAAATCCCAGTGGCCCTTTCATGCCTTGCCCTCACCGCGGGCCGGCGGCTGTTTACTGGTCGCGCCCACCTTCTCCCGTGGTTTGGCCGGCGGCGATTTGACCTTTGCCGGCGTTGCTTTTGCTGCCGCTTTTTTGGAGGCTTTCGGGGCGTGCGGTTCGGCCTTCGCTGCGGATGTGCTGCGCGATCGGGAAGCCGGCGCCGCCGAAGCCGGGGCCTCCGTGGTACGCGCGGTTGCCTCCAGCAAACGCCGGAGTTGGCGCTCCAGTTCGGTAATGCGGCGGTGCGCGGTATCCATCTCGCTGCGCGTGGGCACGCCCATCGCCTCGCAGGCGCGCTCAAGTTCGCTTTGCGATGCCGCACGCAGGCGCATCTGCGCGTTGGCCAATTCCCCGTAAATACGCTGGAACTCTTCCGACAGCGCCATTTTTGCGTACGCATCCTCGGCGGCATCGATCCATAGATCGAACATCGCCCGGGCGCTGGTCAGCTGGCTTCCGGAAGATTCGTGCTCGGCGAGCTTGGCCTCGAAGCGCTTGAATGCGTCGTCCAGAACCGTGCGGATCAAATCGATATAAGCCTCGGCCCGCGCCTGATAGTCCTGCTGGATTTTCAGCAGCGCCTGCCAGCGCGCCTGGTGCTCGCGGGCCGGGCCGAACAAGGGAGAATTGAGCCATTCGCCACCGAAGCCGGTTTGCGCCGCGCGCGCGAACTCGCGAACCCATGGCTGGTCGTTGAGTGCGTTGCCTCCCCGGGCGGCCTCCAGCATCCAGCGCAGCAGATCATCGCCCTGCCCTTGCACCGTGTCGCGCCAGGCGCCAGCCACCTCGGCGGCACTGGTATCACGGCCGGCGAAGCGTGCCGCCACCTGCTGCATCGCCGCCAGCCAGTCACCAGCCTGGTGCTGGAAGCGCGCACCCAGTTCCTGGACCTCCGCCGGAGTGTCAGTGGTAACCAGCCGGGTCCACTGCTCGATGCTTTCGCGCCACGGGAAGTCGGCGGCGGCTGCGGCGCCCTGGCCCTGCATGGCCTGGGTCCAGGCCTCCCAATGGCGGCGCATTCCCTCCTCGAAACCCTTGCTGTCGTTGTTGCCTGGCGCTGCCATCGATCCACTCCCGGAGTATCCGGGGATCATAACAATGCCACCCTGCGGCCGTGTCAGGGCTTGGGGATACGCAGTGTCTTGCTGATCATCAACGAACCCGACAGCGCGAACAGCAGCACCAGAGGATGCAGCTGCCACGGCCCCAGCTGCCAGCTGCCGCCCCAGAGCGCGGGGCCGATGGCCTGGAAGTGCGCGGCAACCGCCAGCACGATCACCAAGGCCAGACTGGTGGGAATCGGCGTACCTTCGAAATAAGGCACCTTGTCCGAATCCCCGGACAAGGCCTCGGCGGTGACGTTGTAGCGGGCCAGCCGGCTGACACCGCAACAGACGAAATAGCTCAGCACCATCCAGTCCCAGCCGCCCTGCATGCCGCAGGCATAAGCCAGTGCGGCTGGTGCGACGCCGAAGGAGATGACATCAGCCAGCGAATCCAGTTCGCGCCCGAGCGTGGACGAGGACTGGCGCCAGCGGGCCACGCGTCCATCCAGGGCGTCGAAGATGAAAGCCAGCGGAATCAGCGCCATGCCGAACATCAAAAAGCCACGCTGCCCGTCCTGCAGGAAGCGCATCGCGGCGAACACCGCGCCAGTACCGCAGAAGGCATTGCCGAGCGTGAACCAATCGGCGAGCTGGAATTCACGGAGCATCGAAAAGTGGCGCTTCATATCGGGTCTTTTGGCCGGAACCGCATCAGCCTAACGCGAATTTCGCGAATGCGCGCTTCGCTATTTGCACGAACAGTCGCCCTGGACCGCGGCGCTGCCACTCAAAGCCGGGTGTAGCTCCATGACTGCATACGTCCATCGCGGTAGGGCATCACGCCATGGAATGGGCGCGGGTCCGTATCGAACACCAGTGGCAGGAAGTGGCGGTCGCCCTCCCACAGCGGCAGCGATTCGAGCTGGTCGACTGGCACCCATTCCAGCGTGCCTTCCGGATTGGCGTCCAGCGGCGTGCCGGTGTAATCGTCGATGACGAAAATGAAAGCAAACCAGTCCTCACCCTGCTTGCCGAAGCCCGGCCAGCTGATGGTCCCGCGCAGGCGCGTGGTGCCGCACTCGATACCCGCTTCCTCGCGGATCTCACGGTGCATGCAGGCCAGGATGTCCTCATCAGGCTCCATCTTGCCGCCCAACCCGTTGTACTTGCCCAGGTGGATGTCGCCGGGGCGCGTGTTGCGATGGATCATCAATGCCTGGCGGCCATCTGCCGACAGCACATAACCAAGCGTGGCGAGAATCGGGGTGTAAGGCATCAGCAGGGTCACGGCCGGCAGGGTCGGCCATTATGACCGATCCCCTCCCGCGGCTCAGCGGTGCTGCAGCGTGGCTGGATCGCGCGCCGCGTGCGGGGTGCCGGGGAAGCGTTGCAACGTCGCCACCCCATGACCGCGCTCGGCCAGGTACTCCAGCCATTTGCCCAGAAAGGTGTTCATACGCAGGCGATGGCTGATCAGCTCATCGGCTGGCGGGTACATCCCCATCACGTCCTGCCAGCGGCGGCCAACATAGCAATGTGTGGTCTCGGCCTGGCGCGCGTCCCGATACAGCCGCAGATAGGCCGAAGGATCGGGCTCGCCGGTCAGCGGGTCGCAGATGTCATAGGTCATGCGCAGCTCGACCGTATAGCGGTGGCACTCGATGACATCCAGCCGCACGTCCAACCCATCGCCAATGGATGACACATGGCAGCCGGGCTGCAGGTGATCCGGTGCGAACAGGCGCATCAGGTGGACATAGTTTTCCGCATACAGGCCCATCAGCCAGCCAAGACGGCTCAGCTTGGGAATGCGGTCGATGCGGGACAGTGCGCGGGTCATGTTTCGATCCTACACGCTGTGCCGCGAACCGGGCAGCATGGCGCTGCCCGGCGGGGGCTTCAGAACATTTCCCGTTGCAGTCCCAGCGTGCCCAGCACTTTGCTGGAGATTTCCTCGATCGAGGTATGGGTGGTGCTCAACGTCGGAATCCGTTCGGCGCGGAACATCTTCTCGGCCATGGCGACCTCGCGTTTGCACGTCTCCGCACTGGCATACCGCGAATTGGGCCGGCGCTCCTGGCGGATCTGCTGCAGCCGTTCCGGATCGATGGTCAGGCCGAACAACTTGCTGCGATAAGGACGCAGCCGCGGTGGCAGCCGGTCATGCTCCAGATCCTCGTCGGTTAACGGGTAGTTCGCCGCCCGGATGCCGTAGTGCATTGCCAGATAGATGCAGGTCGGCGTCTTGCCGGCGCGCGATACCGCCACCAGGATCACGTCGGCCTCATCGTAGTTCACCGCGATGCCATCGTCGTGGCTGAGCGCGTAGTTCATCGCGTTGATACGCCGGTGGTAGGTGTCGAAATCGACCATGCCGTGCGCCTGTCCCACCCGCGAATGGCGGGTGGCGTCGAGCTCGCTTTCCAGCAGGCCGATAAAGGGCGCAAACACATCCAGCACCAGCGCGCCGCTCTCGTTCAGGATCGCGCCGAGGTCGGAATCCACGCAGGAACTGATCACGATTGGCCGCACCTGGTAGCGCTCTCCCGCGGCCCGGATGCGCGCGGCGGCGTCGTGCGCCTTGTCGACATCGTCGACGAACGACATGCGATCCGTGACGAAACTGAAGCCTGTGAACTGGGTCAACAGACTGTGCCCCACCGTCTCGGCGGTGATGCCGGTGCCGTCGGAAACATAGAAAACCGGCCGAATCGCCGCCATATCCGCTCCTCAAAGTTGTGATGATGACCCCGGGTCAGGCCGGCAGCCATCGCCTGTCCCGGAAAAGACAAGCACAAGACAAAGCGCTGTCACAAGCTTGTGCCGCCCAGGTGTGCGCTGCATCATATTGGCTTCTTCCTACGGACGTGGCCATCCAAGCCCGCCTCGGGCGATGGCCTCAACGGAGCATCGCGCTTGAACGAGAATATCCTGTGGTTGCATGAGCTGCGCCTGGCCGACCTGGCCCGCGTGGGTGGCAAGAATTCCTCGCTCGGCGAGATGATCGGCAACCTGGCCGGCTTGGGTGTCTCGGTGCCCGGTGGTTATGCCACGACGTCCGAAGCGTTCAAGGACTTCATCGCCCATAACGACCTGTCCAAGCGCATCTTCGACAAGCTGGCAACGCTGGACGTCGAGGATGTCAATGCGCTGACCGCTGCCGGCAAGGAGATCCGCGGCTGGGTCATCGATGCCCCGCTGCAGCCGCAGCTGGACACCGACATCCGCGACGCCTACGCCAAACTGTGCGCCGACAACGGCGGCGGTGAGGTGGCCGTGGCCGTGCGCTCCTCGGCCACCGCCGAAGATCTGCCCGACGCGTCCTTCGCCGGCCAGCAGGAAACCTTCCTGAACGTGACCGGGGCCGACGACGTCGTGCACAAGGTCAAGGAAGTGTTCGCCTCGCTGTACAACGACCGCGCCATCGCCTACCGCGTGCATCACGGCTTCAAGCACGAGGACGTGTTCCTCTCCGCCGGTGTGCAGCTGATGGTGCGCTCGGGTGTTGGCGCTTCCGGCGTGCTGTTCACCCTGGACACCGAGTCCGGTTTCCGTGACGTGGTGTTTGTGACTTCGTCCTTTGGTCTGGGGGAAATGGTCGTGCAAGGCGCGGTCAACCCGGACGAGTTCTATGTCTACAAGCCCACCCTGACGGCCGGCAAGCCGGCGATCCTGCGCCGTTCGCTCGGTTCCAAGGCCATCCGCATGGTCTATTCGGACGTCCCGGGCGAGCGCGTCAAGATCGAGGACACCCCGGCGGAACTGCGCGGCACCTTCTCGATCAGCGATGAAGATGTCCAGGAGCTGTCCAAGCAGGCACTGGTCATCGAAAAGCACTACGGCCGCCCGATGGATATCGAGTGGGCTAAGGACGGGGTATCCGGCAAGCTGTTCATCGTGCAGGCCCGCCCGGAAACCGTGAAATCGCGTGCCAAGGCCACCCAGATGGAGCGCTATGCGCTGCAGGCCACGGGTGAGGTGATCGCTGAAGGCCGTGCCATCGGCCAGAAGATCGGCGCCGGCGTGGCCCGCGTGGTCCGTTCGCTGGATGACATGAACCGCGTGCAGCCCGGCGACGTGCTGGTCGCTGACATGACCGACCCGGACTGGGAGCCGGTAATGAAGCGCGCCTCGGCCATCGTCACCAACCGTGGCGGCCGTACCTGCCATGCGGCGATCATCGCCCGCGAGCTGGGTGTTCCGGCCGTGGTCGGGACCGGCAATGCGCTGAGCCTGATCCAGGACGGCCAGGAAGTGACGGTGAGCTGCGCCGAAGGCGATACCGGCTTCATCTACGCCGGCAAGCTGGCCTTCGAACGCACCACCACCGACCTTGAGAACATGCCGCCGGCACCGCTCAAGATCATGATGAACGTGGCCAACCCGGAACGGGCCTTCGACTTCGGTCAGTTGCCCAATGCCGGCATCGGCCTGGCCCGCCTGGAAATGATCATCGCCAGCCACATCGGCATCCACCCGAATGCGCTGCTGGAATACGACCGTCAGGATGCGGCCACCCGCAAGAAGATCGACGAGAAGATTGCCGGCTACAAGGATCCGGTGAGCTTCTATGTGGACCGCCTGGCCGAGGGTATCGCCACCCTCACCGCCTCGGTCGCACCGAATCCGGTGATCGTGCGCCTGTCGGACTTCAAGTCCAACGAGTACGCCAACCTGATCGGCGGCAGCAACTACGAGCCGCACGAAGAGAATCCGATGATCGGCTTCCGCGGCGCCAGCCGCTACGTCGACCCGAGCTTCTCCAAGGCCTTCGCGCTGGAATGCCAGGCCGTGTTGCGCGTGCGCAACGAGATGGGCCTGGAGAACCTGTGGGTGATGATCCCGTTCGTGCGCACCCTGGAAGAAGGCCGCAAGGTGGTGGAAGTGCTCGCCGCCAATGGCCTGAAGCAGGGCGAGAACGGCCTGAAGATCATCATGATGTGCGAAGTGCCGTCCAATGCGCTGCTGGCCGACGAGTTCCTGGAGATCTTCGACGGCTTCTCGATCGGCTCCAATGACCTGACCCAGCTCACCCTGGGCCTGGACCGCGATTCCTCGATCGTCGCCCACCTGTTCGACGAGCGGAACCCGGCGGTCAAGAAGCTGCTGTCGATGGCCATCAAGAGCGCACGCGCCAAGGGCAAGTACGTCGGCATCTGCGGCCAGGGGCCGTCCGACCATCCGGATCTGGCCGAATGGCTGATGCAGGAAGGCATCGAGTCGGTGTCGCTGAACCCGGACACGGTGGTCGACACCTGGTTGCGCTTGGCCAAGCTCAAGGCCAACAGTTGATCTCCCGGCCCTGACAGACAGAACCCCGCTCCGGCGGGGTTTTGTTTTGGCCTGCCGTCCGCAGATGCGGTGTTGCAGGGGCGCCATTTTCCAGTACCGGCTGCCGATGCAGGCCTGTATTGCCGGCTTCAGCCCGTCATGTAACCAGCCAGCGCCTGATAGCTCAGCCGTACCGGTTCAAAACCGTATTTGCGCTCCAGCCGCCTGACGATGAAGTGGCCGCGCGCCATATCCTGGTAGTAACTGGTGAACATGGTGTTCAAGGTCGCGCCAGCGACCGCGCCGATGATCGGCACCGCCTGTGCGGCGAATTTCTCCGTGACCACAACCCCGAAACGGGTGGCGATCTTCTCCACGATCTTTGCCAGCCACTTGCCCGCCTCCTTCGGAGCGAGGCCGAGGATTACACCGTGGCCGCCGCCAACCGCCGTGCCGGCAAGCTCCGCCGACAGATGCCGCATCACTTCGGTGGTGAAGCCGCGCGCCAGGTAATAGCCGGTTTCGCTGGCGTCATCCCTGCCGGTATTGCCGCCCAGTGCGAACACCTCCAGACAGGCCTGGCGGGTGGCGAAATCGTTCAGGTCGAACCCTTCGCTGCGGGCGATATCGGCCACCGTACGCATGATGATCGTCGTCGACAGGGGCAATTCCACCGCCAATGCAGGCAGCCCGCCCAATCCCCCCAACGCGCCGGACGCAGCGGCCGCCAGTTTGTGCAGGCGCGGCGATGCCGTTTTTCCCGGTTGCTCGCGATCCATGCTCCACAGCGCCGTTTGCGCGGCTTTGTACAGGGCCGCCTCGGTGACACTGTGGATCCGGGAAGACACCGATGCCGGCAGCTTGCGTACGGCAAATTCCAACGGCGAGCCCACCAGATTGGCCATCTTGGCCGTCAGGGTGGGCGCTTCGAGCAACGCCACCGCACGCTGCAGGTCGGCCCAGTCGTGGACGTCATCCTGCAGGCGGATCGCGGGTGCATTCATGCCAATCAGCCTGCGGCCGGCAACCCCGCCAGCGCGCCCATGAACTGCCGGTAGTGGCGCAGCTCGGCGATGGAGTCCTTCACATCACTCAGCGCGGTATGGCTGGAGGTCTTGCTCACCCCGGCGGCCACTGAAGGGGCCCAGCGCTTGGCGAGCTCCTTGATCGTGGACACATCCAGATTGCGGTAGTGGAAATATTTCTCCAGTCGCGGCATCTGCCGGTGCAGGAAGCGCCGGTCCTGGCAGATCGAGTTGCCACACATCGGGGAAGCACCGGCCTTGATCCACTCCTGCAGGAACACGATGGTCTGCGCCTCGGCCTGTCCCAGGGTCAGGGTGCTGTCCAGTACGCGTTGCCACAGGCCCGAGCGCTGGTGCTGGTTGCGGTTCCACTCGTCCATCGCTTCCAGCGTCGCCAGCGGGTGCGAGATGGCGAACTCCGGCCCTTCAGCCAGCACATTCAACTGGGCGTCGGTGACGACGGTGGCGATCTCGATGATCGAATCGTTGTCGGTATCGAGCCCGGTCATTTCCAGATCAATCCAGATCAACCGGTCGTTGCCTGCGCTGTTGTCCGCCATGTAATACCTCATGCAGTGGGCCGGACAATATCTTTGCCGGGCCGGAATATCCAGGCGCACATGATACGCCGGCCGCCACGCACCGCTGCGTCAAATATCGTCCGGCGACAGCAACGGACGCCCGCGCTTGGCGCGGAAATAATTGGTCAGGCGCAAGCTGGCGTCTTTGGCCAGAACCCCGCCGCAGACCTGTACGCGATGGTTGTGGCGCGGATCGGCGACCAGGTCGAACACGCTGCCGCACGCGCCCGTCTTCGGGTCGGTGGCCGCGAACACCACGCGCGCGACCCGTGCATGCACCAGCGCCATCGCACACATCGCGCATGGCTCGAGCGTGACGTAAAGGGTGCAGCCAATCAGACGGTGATTGCCCAGCCGCTTGCCGGCCTCGCGCATGGCCATGATCTCGGCGTGGGCGCTGGGGTCGTGATTGATGATGTTGAGGTTCCAGCCCTCGCCCAGCAGCTGGCCATCACTGCCGACCAGCACCGCGCCCACCGGGATCTCATCGAACTCGCGTTGCGCACGATCCGCCAGCGCCAGCGCATGGCGCATCCAGTGCTCGTCCACCGGGGCGGTGCTGAGATCGTCGGTCATCGCAGAAGTCACGGTGCCTGGCTCCGGACGCCAGAGGGTCCGAACCCCGCAAGAAACGGAGGGCGGGAAGGTTATGGCGGGCAGAGTGGGATTCGAACCCACGGAAGGTTTGACCCTTCGCCGGTTTTCAAGACCGGTGCCTTAAACCGCTCGGCCATCTGCCCATGTCGTCCTGCGCGATCCAGCCGCGCCGATCCGGGTGCGCATTCTCGCATGCCTGCACCGTTTTTGTTCAACCCGCGTCCACGGCGAGCGCGCCGATTGTCGAGGCGCGGATCTTTTCCTTGGCCCGCTCGCAGGCGCCACCGCAATCCAGACGCGAGGCCTCCAGTTCCGGCGGCAGGTGTTCGGCGAGGAAGTCGATGAACACGCGCACTGCCGGCAGCAGGCCGCGGCGCGAGGCGAACACCGCATGGCAGATGCCCTGCGGCAGCGACCAGTCCGGCAGCACCACTTCCAGCTCGCCGTTGCGCACGGCCTCGGCGCACACGGTTTCCGGCAGCATGGTGATGCCGAAGCCGTCTTTCACCATCGACTGCAGCAGCGGGAAATCAAAGCCGGCCACCCGCGGCTGCAGGTCCACGCGGCTGACCGCCCCGTTGGGACCATGCAGTTCCCAGCGCTGGCGCGCCTCGTCCTCGCTGATGCTCAGGGTGACATGGCTGGCCAACTCCTCCGGGGTGGCTGGGCGACCGGCGCGATCCAGATAGGTTGGGCTTGCGACCAGCAGCTCCTGCACCTGGCCGAAGCTGCGCATCACCAGGCTGCCATCGTCATCCAGCCGCGAACGCACGCGCAGGGCGACGTCATAGCCCTCGTTGATGATGTCCACCCGGCGGTTGCTGATGTTCAGCTGCAGTCGCACCTTCGGGTATTGCTCGAGGAATTTAGGCAGCAGGCGCGGCAGCTGCATCTGCGCCAGCGACACCGGAACGCTGGCACGGACCAGCCCGCGCGGCTCGGCACTGAGCCGATCCACTACCTCACGCGCGGCCTGCGCCTCGGCCAGCATCGTCTGCGCGTGGCGATGCACGCTCATGCCGACATCGGTGACGGCGAAGCGGCGGGTGGAGCGCTGCAGCAGGCGCACGCCCAGTTCGGTTTCCAGCTGGCTGATGCGCCGGCTCAGACGGGATTTGGGAATACCCAACGCGCGCTCCGCCGCGGCGAAACCGCCGTGGTCCACGACCATCGCGAAGTAGTAGAGGTCGTTGAGATCCTGCATGGGGTAATTCCAAAAATAGAACGAGTGGTGGAATTCAAACACCTTTGTCCCGAATCTGCAAATCAATCCTCAAACGGTCCTGTATCCGGTGAATTGATCGCCCCCCTCCAGCGGGCGGTCCCGAGCCCGAAGCTGACGGTCACAAAAAAACCCGCATCACGGCGGGCTTTTTGTTAATTCGGGCCAATACGCCGGGCTCAGCCGATGCGCTCGATTCCGCCCATGTACGGACGCAGCACGTCCGGGACCGTGATGGAGCCGTCCGCGTTCTGGTAGTTCTCCATCACCGCGATCATCGCCCGCCCCACCGCCACACCCGAGCCGTTCAGGGTGTGTGCCAGCTCCGGCTTGCCGGCGGCATTGCGCCAGCGTGCCTGCATGCGGCGGGCCTGGAAATCACCGCAGTTGGAGCACGAGGAAATCTCGCGATAGGTCTGCTGCGACGGCAGCCAGACTTCCAGGTCATAGGTCTTGATCGCCGAGAAACCCATGTCGCCGGTGCACAGCAGCACCTTGCGGTACGGCAGGCCCAGCTGCTGCAGCACGGCTTCGGCGCACCCGGTCATGCGCTGGTGTTCGGCCTCGCTGTCTTCGGGTTTGCAGATGCTGACCAGTTCGACCTTCTCGAACTGGTGCTGGCGGATCATGCCGCGCACGTCGCGACCGCCGCTGCCGGCCTCGGAACGGAAGCACATCGAATGGGCGGTCATGCGCAGTGGCAGGCGCTCGCCATCGACGATCTCGTCGCGGACGATGTTGCTCAGCGGCACTTCGGAGGTCGGAATCAGATAGCGGGTGGATTCGCCCAGCGTGGTCTTGAACAGATCCTCCTCGAACTTGGGCAGCTGGCCGGTACCGCGCAGCGAATCGGCATTGACCAGCACCGGAACGTTGGTTTCCTCGTAGCCGTGGGCATTGACGTGCAGATCCAGCATGAACTGCCCCAGTGCACGGTGCAGGCGCGCGACCTGGCCACGCAGCACGGTGAAGCGCGCTCCGGAGAGCTTGGCAGCGGTTTCCGCGTCCAGCCCGTGGTTGCGCGCGCCAAGCTCGACATGGTCCAGCACCGGGAAGTCGAACGCGCGCGGCGTGCCCCAGCGCAGCTGCTCCACGTTCTCGCTTTCATCCTTGCCCAGCGGTACGTCGTCGGCCGGCACATTGGGAATGCCCAGCGACAGTGCTTCGATCTTCTCGCGCAGCTCGTCCAGCTGGATTTCCGAAGCCTTCAGCTCATCGGCAAACGCCGCCACCTCGGCCATGATCGCCGAGACGTCTTCCCCCTTGGCCTTGGCATGGCCGATCGCCTTGGAGCGGCTGTTGCGCAGGCTCTGCAGTTCCTGGGTGCGCACCTGGATACGCTTGCGATCAGCCTCGAGGGCTTCAAACGCCGCCACATCCAGATCGTAGCCGCGTGTGACACGCAGGCGTTCGGCAAGTTCGGCGGGCTGCTGGCGAAGAAGGGCGGGATCAAGCATGGAGGCGGCACTGTGTACGGGTGTGGAGTGCGATTATCGCCCGAACCGCCATTCTCTGCCGCGCGATTCATTGTTCCTGTGCAAGAATCGGCCACTTGAAACGGGCCCAGTCCATGTCAGCACACAGTTCCCGCTCCGGGCAGAATGTCACCTTCCAGCTGCCGCGCAGCAGCCTGAAAATCGCCGGCATCGCTTTTTGCGCAGGCCTCCTGCTGTTTTTCGTGGTCTGGCTCAACGCACGCAGGAACAATGATTTCTACCGTGCAGGCCCCGCCCAGCCGCAAACGGAGGTTGCCGAGCCCGCTCCGCTGCCCGCGCCACTTCCTGCCGGTGCCGGCGCCAGCGACATGCCCGAATCGCGTCCGGAGGCGGCCGGAGAAGCGCCGCAGCTGGTGGAAACCGCACCGCCCCCGTCACCGCAACCCATCGTCGAAGCCGAACCGGCTCCGCCACCGGCCCAGACGGCCCCTGCCCCAGTTGCGGACACGCCGACCGACCGGCCCGTGCCGCTGCCGGATCAGAGTCCAGCCCCGACCTACCCGCCCGCAGCGCTGCGTCGCGGCGACAGCGGGACGGTCGTGGTGCAGGCGGTGGTCGATACGCGCGGTGTGCCGCTGGATGTGAAGATCATCCAGCGCAGCGGCTCGCGTGATCTGGATCGCGCCGCCTTGGACGCCGTGCGCAACTGGCGTTTCCAGCCGGCGCAGAGCAACGGGCAGCCGATGCAGGGAACCCTGGAGATTCCCTTCGATTTCAAGCCCGCGCAGTAAGCCGCGCGCTCTGGCCGATGCCGCCCGGATCCTGCTTGTGCCCAAGCCGCACCGTTGCCAGTGCGGCCTGGATTCCAGATGACCTCAGGACAGAACGCTCAGCCCGAAGCCGGCACCGCTGGCAAGCTCGTCAAAACCCGGGAAAGAGGTCGCCACGTTGGCTACATCGTTGATCCGGACCTCCCCGGTACTGAGCTGGCCGGCAATGGCAAAGGCCATCGAGATGCGGTGATCGCCGTGGCTTTCGATCGTGCCGCTGCCCAACGGGCCACCGTGGATCGTGGCGCCATCCTCGGTTTCATCCACGCGCAGGCCCAGTGAGCGCAGGCCGGTGGCCATCGCCGCCAGACGATCCGATTCCTTGACCCGCAGCTCGGCGGCGCCGCGCACCACGGTCTGGCCGGAGGCCGCCGCTGCGGCGACAAACAGCGCAGGGAACTCGTCGATCATGTCCGGCACCACCGACTCGGGAATCTCCGCGCCCTGCAGCGGCGCGTAACGCACCACCAGATCCGCCACCGGCTCGCCGCCATGCTCGGCATGGTTCTCCTCGGTGATGTCCGCGCCCATCAGGCGCAACGCTGTCAGCAGACCGGTACGGCGCGGATTGAGTCCGACCGAGCGCAGCCGCACCTGGGAGCCCGGAATGATGCTGGCGGCGACGATGAAGAACGCCGAGGAGGAGAAGTCCGCCGGGACCGCGATATCGGTCGCGCGCAACCGCTGACCGCCGCGCAGGCGCGCCCTGCCCGGGGAGAACGCGATCTCGACGCCGAACGCGCGCAGCATGCGCTCGGTGTAGTCGCGGGTGGGATGCGGCTCGACCACCGAGGTCTCGCCCTGCGCATACAGGCCGGCAAGTAGCACCGCCGACTTCACCTGGGCGCTGGCCACAGGCAGCTCGTAGTCGATGCCGTGCAGGGTCTGCCCGCCATGGATGTGCAGCGGCGGCGTGCCATCGGCCTGCGTGTCGATACGTGCGCCCATCTGTGCCAGCGGCCCGGTCACCCGACGCATCGGCCGCTTGGACAGCGACGCATCGCCCACCAGCGTGGAGTCAAACGGCTGCCCGGCCAGCAGACCCGCCAGCAGGCGCATGCCGGTGCCGGCGTTGCCGCAATCCAGCTCACCCCGGGGCGCCTTCAGGCCATCCACGCCCACGCCATGCACGATGCGCTGCGAGGGCGACGGGGTTTCAAAACGCACCCCCATCTGCGCAAAGATCGAGGCGGTGGCGCGGGTGTCCTCGCCTTCGAGAAAGCCATCGATATGCGAGACACCGTCCGCCAATGCGGCAAACATCACCGCCCGGTGCGAGACCGACTTGTCGCCGGGAATATCCAGCGTGCCCTGCAGGGCCGAGCCTTTGCGTGCAATCCAGTACAGAGAATCGGTCATGCTGCTTCCTGTGGTAGCCGCCCGCGCCAGTGCGCGGGCCAATCAAAGCCGGAATTCCCGGCCATCAGAACGAAAGGGAGGGCGGCATAGCTGCCGGCGGAGCTGCCGCCAGCAGGGCGCCACCGATGGCATCGGTCAGGGCACGGCCACCGGATAGGAGCCGAGCACCTTGATCTGCGCCGAATGGGTCTGCAGCTCCGCCAGCGCGGCCTGCATCGCCGGATCCTCGACATGGCCGGCCAGGTCGATGAAGAAGCCGTACTCCCACTTGGCCTGATGCGAGGGCCGCGATTCGATGCGGTTCATGCTGATGCCGTGGCGGGCGAACGGGCTGAGCACATCGAACAGCGCGCCGGGCTTGTCGTGGATGTAGACCAGCACCGAGGTACGGTCGTGGCCGGAGGACGGGAAGATCTGGCGGCCGATCACCAGGAACCGGGTGGTGTTGTCGGCATCGTTCTGGATCGGTTTGGTGACGACCTTCTTCAGTCCATAGGCATGGATGGCGCTCTCGCCACCGATTGCCGCGGCGTCATCGGCGTTGCGCGCACGGCGCGCGCCCTCGGCGTTGCTCGACACCGGCAGCTTTTCCACCTTCGGCAGATTGGCGCGCAACCACGACGAGGTCTGCATGAACGCCTGCGGGTGGGCATAGATGCGCTCGATGTCCTCCAGCCGGCCCGTGCGCGACATCAGGTACTGCTGCACGCGCAGCTCGACCTCGCCACAGATCTTCAGGTTGGAAGTCAGGAACATGTCCAGGGTGATCTGGATCGTGCCCTGCCCGGAATTCTCCACCGGCACCACGCCAAAGTCGGCATTGCCGGCTTCCACTTCCTGGAACACCTCCTCGATGCTCGACAACGGCAGGCCCAGGGCCGAGCGGCCGAAATGCTTGAGCATCGCCTGCTGGGTGAACGTGCCTTCCGGCCCGAGGTAACCGACCTTCAGCGGCTCCTGCTGGGCAAGGCAGGCCGACATGATCTCGCGATAGACATGCACCAGCACCTCGTCGCTGAGCGGGCCTTCGTTGCGGTCCACCACCATGCGCAGCACCTGCGCCTCGCGCTCGGGCCGGTAGTAGTCCACGGCCGCGGCCAGCTTGCCCTTGGCCTTGCCGACCTGGTGGGCGAACTGTGCACGCTCGGCGATCAGCGCCTGGATGCTGCGGTCAATGTGGTCGATCTTGGCGCGCACATCCGACAGTACCGGTGCGGCGATGGCCGGCTGCGTGTCCTTCTTCAGTGCTTTGGGCTTCTTGCTGACAACAGCTTTCTTGGCCTTGGTGCTGCGCGGTGCAGCGTCTGCTGCCGGTTTACGGGGCTTTGAAGCCATGGAATCACCGTCTGTTACGAGCCGGCGCCTGTGCGCCCGGCGGAATGGGAAAAATCAGCCGTTGCGCCGCTGGAAGTCGCGCATGAACGCCGCCAGCGCCTGTGCGCCTTCCAGCGGCATGGCGTTGTACAGCGAGGCGCGGATGCCGCCGACCGCGTTGTGACCTTTCAGCGCGAGCAATCCGGCGCGCTTGGACTCGCTGACGAAACGCGCATTGAGTTCGTCATCGGGCAGGAAGAACGGGATGTTCATCCGCGAGCGCACGGCCGCGGCGACGTCGTTGCGGTAGAAGCCGCCGGAGTTGTCGATCGCCTCGTACACGAGCGCCGATTTGGCCTGGCTGAGGCGGGCGAACGCCTCCACCCCGCCCTGCGCCAGCATCCACTTGAACATCAGCCCCGCCAGGTACCAGTTCCAGGTCGGCGGCGTGTTGAGCATCGAGTCGCGGGCCACGTGCGAGCGGTAGTCGAAGATGTCCGCGCGCGGCTGGCCGGCGCGCTCGAGCAGGTCGCGACGGATGATGACCACCGTGATCCCGACCGGCCCCAGGTTCTTCTGCGCACCGGCATAGATCACCCCGTAACGCGACACGTCGATCGGCTCGGAGGCGATCGAGGAACTGAAATCGGCGATCAGCGGCACCCCGCCCACGTCCGGGACGTCGCGGAATTCGACGCCGTGGATGGTTTCATTGGCGGTGATGTGCACGTAGGCCGCATCGTTGGACAGCTGCCACTGCGCCGGCGCCGGAATGTCACGGAAGCCGCCGGCCTCACTGCTGGCGGCGATGTGCACATCCACGTAGGGCCGGGCCTGCTTCACCGCGGTCTTGCCCCAGTGGCCGGTAAGCACATAGTCCACGCGCTGGCCGGGCGCGGCGAAATTCAACGGCAGCAACGCCTGCTGGGTGGTGGCGCCGCCGCCCAGAAACAGCACGGCATAGTCATCGGGAATGCCGATCAGCGTGCGCAGGTCGGCATCTGCCTGGGCCGCGACGGCCATGAAATCGGCGCTGCGGTGACTGATCTCGACAATGGACGCGCCCACGCCGTTCCATTCCAACATTTCCGCCTGCGCCTGGCGCAGAACCGTTTCGGGCAACGTCGCGGGGCCGGCACTGAAATTGAATGCGCGCGTCATATCACACCTGCTGGGCTGAAGACCTAGTATGCCGCAGCGCAGCAGGCTTGGGGGACGCTAAAAAAGTTGCATTTGCATGCATCTGCAGCGGCGATCCGGATCGCCCCGGCGATGCAGCTCACGCACCGCCAGCCCGCCTAATCAGCGGGCGCCGAACAGCAGCAGCGCGCTGATCGCGGCACCCAGCAACAGCGCACTGAGCAGCAGCCACGGCCAGCGCCGCGGGCGCCGCTCCGGCATCGACGCATCAGCCGGCTCGGCCGTCTCGCGCTCCTCGCTTTGCGGAAAGTGGCTTGCCGGAATGCGCGGGTTCAACGGCACTTCAAGCACAAACCGGTGGTTGCCTTCGAACACCAGCTGATCGCCGGCCTGCAGCCAGCAATGCCGCACAGTCACCCCGTTGACCTGGGTTCCCTCGGCCGAGCCCAGATCACGCAACAGCACTTTCTCGCCGTGGCGCTCCAGCCGCGCATGACTATCGGCGAAAGCCGGCTCATCGATGAGGATATCGCTGTGCGGATCGCTGCCGATCGTGCGCGGCTGGTCTAGCGTGAAGCAGCGGCCGTGATAGCGCCCGCCCACACCGCGCAGCAGCACGCGCATGTCCTCGTCGCTGGCGGCCTGTGGCGCGGGCGGGTGTGTCACCGGCTCGCATTCCCCGCGCAACAGCATCTCGGCACCGTCGGCATAGACCGCATCCCCGGCCCGCAGCAACGCCATGCGCCGGACCGGCCGGCCGTTGACATGGATGCCGCGGGTGCCACTGGCCACCTGCAGCCAGACCCCGCGCTGGTCCACGCAGAACTGCGCGAGCAACAGAGGGCCGACACGGTCATCCCCGAGGCCGACCTGGCCGGTCGCGTGCCGGACGATACGCTGCACGCCCGGCTTCAGAGGCTGATCGGGTTGCTGACGGTTGCTGAAGTGGACTTGCAGTGTGCGCACTGTCGCAGATTATCAGTTCACCCGGACATGCAGAAGATGGTCGCGGGACTTGGACTGCGTCGCCACAGTCCGCACAATGCCGCACCTTGTCTTTATCGCCGGTCCGCCGGGAGCCTCTCCATGTCCACCATTGATATCCGTCACCCCCATTCCCTGTCCGACGAAGGCGCGCGCACCGCCATCGCAGAAGTCGCCCAGAAGCTGGAAGAGCGTTTTGAAGTGACCGCCCGCTGGGAGGGCCAGACCCTGTATTTCGTCCGCTCCGGGGTTGATGGCGCCATCGAACTGCTGCCGGGCGCGGTGCGGGTGAAAGCCGAGCTGGGCTTTCTGCTGTCGGCCATGAAGGGCATGGTGGAATCGGAGATCCAACGGGTGCTGGCGGAAAAACTCGGCTGAACCCGGCGCCCTCACGCAATGCACGCACGGCCATCGCTACGGTAGGAACCTGATCTGTTTCCCTGCCGAGGAGCAATGCCGTGAGTGTTTACGAACCTCGCCCTGAAGAAAATGACACCCCCGAGCAGCACGAACCTGCCGAACGATTGACCCGCCGCGTTACCGAATCGGCCCAGCAGATATGGCTGGCCGGTCTGGGCGCCTTGTCGCGCGCGCAGAATGAAGGCAAAAGCCTGTTCGATTCACTGGTCAAGGAAGGCGAGTCGATGGAGGAGCGGTCGCGCCAGCAATCGGACCGTGGCGAAACCCTGCGTGACAGCGTCGAGACCACACTGAACCAGGCACGCGAGCGCGCCGCCGGCACCTGGGACCGGGTCGAGCGGAGTTTCGAAGACCGCGTCCAGCGCGTGCTGCGGCGCATGGATATTCCCAGCCGTTCGGATATCGAGACGCTCAACGACCGCCTGGACGCACTGAACCGCCGGCTGACGCGGGCCGAAAGCCAGTCTTCGCGATCGGAAGCGGATCCTGAATCACATTGATGTTGCAAAGCAGCAAAAGCTGCGCAAGAATCAACCCGACCCGCCAGCAGTACCGCGCCGTATGTCTCCCTCCCCACACGGCTCCGGATGGCGGGTTTTTTGTGCCTGCCGTTCGCGCAGGTCGCTCCTGCCCGGTCTTTTCCGGCGATTGCCGCGATAATGGGCCGCCCAGATCCGCTGCATTCGGCGTCGTGCCGCGCAGCCGTAGCAGGAGGCCGCCATTGAACACCCCAGGTCCGGACCCCTCGTCCAGCACCCCTACCCGTCACGACCTGCATGGCCGTTACCGCACCGCCGAAACCGTGGAGGATTTCCGCCACAACCTGGCCGCGGTCCAGTCGCGCATCGCCGCCGCCTGCGAGCGTGCCGGACGCGATGTGGCAAGCGTGCGCCTGCTGCCGGTCAGCAAGACCATCGATGAAGCCCACATCCGCCGCGCCTATGCCGCCGGTTGCCGTTTCCTGGGCGAGAACAAGGTGCAGGAAGCCCATCACAAATGGGAGGCGATGCAGGATCTAGCCGATCTGCGCTGGTCGGTGATCGGCCACCTGCAGACCAACAAGGCCAAGCTGGTGGCCCGGTTCGCCAGCGAGTTCCAGGCGCTGGACAGCCTGCGCCTGGCCGAGACGCTGGACCGTCGCCTGCAACAGGAAGGTCGCAGCCTGGATGTCTTCATCCAGGTCAACAGCTCCGATGAGGACAGCAAGTACGGCCTGCCACCCGGGCAGGTGGACGGGTTCCTGCAGGCGATGCCGCAGTTCGGTGCGCTGCGCGTGCGCGGGCTGATGACGCTGGCGATGTTCTCGGCCGAGGCGGCGCAGGTCCGCGCCTGTTTCATCCGCCTGCGCGAACTGCGTGACCGCCTGCGGCAGACCGCGCCGGCCGGGGTGGAGCTGGACGGGCTGTCGATGGGCATGTCCGGGGATTTCGAGATCGCCATCGAGGAAGGCGCCACCGTGGTGCGGGTCGGCCAGGCCATCTTCGGCGCACGCGCGGTGCCTGACAGCCACTACTGGCCCGGTCAGGACGCACATGGCTGAACCGCCACGCCGGGCACGGTCCGGCCGCACGATTACGGCCACAAACATCTATAAACTGCGGCTCTGTCCGTGTCGTCGCTGGGTGTGTTGATGTTCTCGTGGATTCTGGCTCTGGTACTCGCACTGGTTCTCTGGGGTCTGGCCGTGCTCTATCTGTGGCTGGTCCGGCGCAGGAAGATCGAGGCAAACCATGGTCTGGCCGCATTGGCGGGCATGCGCTGGCGCGAGTTCTCGCGGATCGTGCGGGATGCGATGGCCGAGCAGCGCAGCATGCAGGACGCGATTGCCGAAGAAGCCAGCGACGCCGGCACCAGCAGCGACTTTCTGATGACCCGCAACGGTGAACGCTGGCTGGTGTCGTGCAAGCATGGCCGCGCCTACCGTATCGGCGCCGGCGCGATCAACGAACTGGGCGCTGCGCTGCGCCTGACCGGCGCCCGTGGCGCCGTGCTGATCACCGAGGGCCATGTGGAGCGCGACGGCCTTGCCGCCGCCGCGGAGCAGTCCATCGAAGTGGTCGATGACCGCAACCTGTGGCAGATGCTCAAGTCCTATGTGCCCGAGGGGATGCTCCAGAGTGTGGTCGGAATCGCCCGCCGTGAGGCGATCCGCCACACCGGGATCGCCGCGCTGGCTGCGCTGACCCTCGGCCTGCTGGCGGGCATGGGCTACAACACTGTTCACAACGACGCCGGCCCTGCCCCGGCCGCACCGGTCATCGCCGCGGCCGGCAACACGCCGGCGGCGGCCACCGTCGCCCGCGCCGATACGCCCGCCGCGGACGTCGTCCCCGAGCCCAGCGCCGGCATGCCCGCCGAGGACCTGCTTGAAGATCCCGATCCGGAAACGCTGCTGCGCTACCAGCAGTCGGTTTCCAAGGCGCTGGCGCGCACGCCGGGGGTCATCAGCGGCATCTGGCTGACCCGCCTGACCCTGTCAGTGGAGCGCTCGGCCGATGACAAGACCGTATGGCCGCTGATCTGCCGCGAAGTGGAGCGCTACCCGGCGCTGCGCACGGTGCGCATCCAGCTCAACCCGCGCCCGGGTGTCGATGAACCCGTGCGCTGGCGCCAGTGCAGCACCATCTGAGTGCACAAGGAAAAAGGCGCCAAACGGCGCCTTTTTCCTTGTGGCAATCCGCCCGGCGGGAACTCAGCGCGCCCCGGGTGCGAAGCGGGCGATCAGGTCGTAGGCATCGCCGAGGAACATCTGCCGCACCCAGGTGATCTGCAGTTCGCCGCGCCAGGTCTGGCGGTCGATCACCAGGCAGGCGGTCCCGGCCGGCACCTGCAGCAACGCGGCCTCGGCGGCGGTCGCTGCGACTGCGCTGATGCGATGCTCGCCGCGTGTCCACGAAACGTTCTGCAGCAGCCAGCTGCCCGGGGCGTGCTCGGAAAAATCCACGCCCAGCGTCTCCGGCACCGTTTCGGGATTGATCAGGCGGCGCTCCAGCGCCAGCGGCTTGCCGTCGGCCAAGTGCAGACAACGGATCGCCAGCAGCTGCCCGGCGGCGGCCAGCTGCACTTCTTCGGGCACGCCGCGGTGGGCGCTGCGCAGTTGCCGGTCCAGCAGCTGGAAGCCGTAGGCATGGCCCCGTTCGGTCACTGCCACTTCGATATCGGGAATTTCCAGTGCCACCTGCTCCAGGTGCGGTGGCTGCCGGGCGACAAACGAGCCGGCCCGCCGGCGGCGCTCGATCATGCCGCTTTCGGCCAGCGTGGTCAGCACTTTGTTCACCGTCATCCGCGAGCAGCCGTACTGTTCCATCAGCTCGTGTTCGAACGGGATGCGGAAACCGGGGGCCCACTCGCCACTGAGGATGCGGCTTTCGATATCGCTGCGGATGCGGTGATTGAGGGTGGGAGCTTTTTTGCTCTTCACTCGGGGTTCCTGAAAAGATCGGCGGGCCGGGCGTTGCGGGTCAGGCCAGAATCCGGTCCAGCGCGGCACGGTAGCGCGTCTGGATCGCGTCGCGATTGAGATGCCGTCCCTCACGGACCAGCTCGCGGCCATTTCGCCAGACCGCGCGAACGGCGCCATTACGTGCGGCGAACAACGCGCTGTCAAGCAGACTGTCGCCGCTGCGGCCATGCAGAGAGACGTGGTCCGGATCCAGTTCGAGCAGGTCTGCCGGCGCACCGACCGCCAGTCCGGCGCGCACTCCCAGGGCCTGCCCCGCTCCCTCGAGGGCCTGCTGGTACAGCCAGCGACCGGTGGAAAGATTGGCCGGCGAAAGCACGTTGCGACCGCGCAGGGTCAACCGCTGGCCGTATTCGAGCAGGCGCAATTCCTCGGCCGCATCGATCAGCACATTGGAATCGGAGCCGACGCCGAAGCGGCCACCGGCGGCGATGTGCTCGCGCATCGGGAACAGTCCGTCGCCCAGATTGGCCTCGGTGATCGGGCACAGGCCGACCACCGCGCCACTGCCGGCCATCAGCCGCACCTCCTCCGGGGTGACATGGGTGGCGTGGACCAGGCACCAGCGTTCATCCACCGCCGCGTGCGCGTACAGCCACTGCACCGGCCGCTGCCCGCTCCACGCCAGACAGGCCTCGACCTCGCGGACCTGCTCGGCGATATGGATATGGATCGGCCCGCGCGTCATGCCGGCCAGCGCCTGCAGCTCCGTTTCGGTGGTCGCGCGCAGGCTGTGCGGCGCCAGCCCGAGCACCGCGTCGGGCAGATCGGCCAGCGCCTGTGCGCAGCCTTCCAGCAGGCGGGCAAAGCCGTCGATGTCGTGCAGGAAACGCCGCTGCCCCGGCACCGGCGCCACCCCGCCGAAATCAGCGTGGGCATAGAACACCGGCAGCAGGGTCAGGCCCACTCCGGTGCGGTCGGCCGCTGCCGCCAGTCGCACCGCCATCTCGGCCGGGTTGGCGTAATGGCGGCCGTCCTGGGCGTGATGCAGATAGTGGAACTCGCCGACACGGGTGAAGCCGGCTTCGAGCATTTCCATATAGGCCTGCTCGGCGATGGCCTGGAAACTGTCCGGATCCAGCCGGTCCAGAAAGCGATACATCAGCTCGCGCCAGCTCCAGAAGCTGTCGCCGGTGGTCCCGCCCACTTCGGTCAGACCGGCCATCGCCCGCTGGAACGCATGGCTGTGCAGGTTGCCCAGCCCTGGCAGCACCGTCCACAGGTTCCGATCGCCGTCCTGGCGCGGCGTATCGGCGGTAATTGCGGCGATCCGCCCCTGCGCGCATTCGATGCGCACATCGCGCGCCCAGCCCTGTGGCAGCAAGGCCTGCGCGGCATGGAAACAGACATTCTGGGGGGCGGCGCTCGCAATCACTGGACACTCTCCGTTGACCGGAATTATTGTATATACAAATAAGGATGGAAGCTGCACATGCGCTGCGACACGCTCTGGCACAACGCCCACCTGATGACCTTGGACGATGCCAGCGGCGGGCTCGGCTTTGTCCGTGGCGGCGTGCTGGCCGCACTGGATGGCCGCATCGTCCATGCCGGCCCTGCCGCCTCCGCGCCTGCATTCGACGCCGCCGAGCGCATCGATTGTCAGGGCCGCTGGATCAGCCCCGGCCTGATCGACTGCCATACCCATCTGGTCTACGCCGGCAACCGTGCCGGTGAATTCGAGCAGCGGCTGCAGGGCGTGAGCTATGCCGATATAGCCCTTGCCGGCGGCGGCATCGTCTCCACCGTGCGCGCCACCCGCGCCGCCGATGAGGCCGCGCTGATCGCCGCCAGCCTGCCGCGACTGGACGCGATGCTGGCCGAAGGCATCACCACCCTCGAGATCAAATCCGGCTATGGCCTCACCCTGGACGATGAAGCCCGCCAGCTGCGGGTGGCGCGCCAACTGGGCCAGCTGCGCAAGGTCGAAGTGGTGCCCACCTTCCTCGGCGCCCACGCGGTGCCACCGGGCCACGAGGCGCAGGCCTATATCAATGAAGTCTGCGCGGTGATGATCCCGGCCATCGCCGCCGAAGGGCTGGCCGAAGCGGTCGATGTGTTCTGCGAGAACATCGGCTTCTCCGCCGCCCAGGCGCAGCAGGTGTTCGAGGCCGCGCAGCGGCACGGGCTGGCGATCAAGATCCACGCCGAGCAGTTGAGCAACCAGCATGGTGCCGAACTGGCCGCCCGCTTTGGTGCGCTGTCGGCCGACCATATCGAACACCTGGATGAGGCCGGCATCACCGCCATGCGCGCGGCCGGCACCACGGCGGTGCTGCTGCCCGGCGCGTTCTATTTCACCCGAGATACCACCCTGCCCCCGATCCAGAAACTGCGTGCCGCCGGCGTGCCGATGGCACTGGCCACCGATTCCAACCCCGGCACCTCGCCGCTGACCAGTCCGCTGCTGGCCATGAACATGGCCGCCACGCTGTTCCGCATGACCGTGGACGAGTGCATTGCCGGCTTCACCCGCGAAGCGGCGCGCGCGCTCGGCCGCCAGGACCGGCTTGGCCGTCTGGCCGCCGGATTCGATTGCGATCTAGCGATCTGGGACATCGAGGCGCCGGCCGATCTGGTCTATCGCATCGGCTTCAATCCGCTGCACGCGCGCGTCTGGCGCGGTCAGCCTGCATAAGTACGACTCCGGAGAACACATGAGCACGACCCTGACCCTTCGCCCCGGCCACGTGCCGCTTTCGCAGTGGCGGCAGATCTACCTAGGCGCGCGCGTCCAGCTGGACCCGGCCGCACAGGCCGCGGTGCTGCGCAGCGCGCAGGTGGTCGAGGCCATCGTCGCCAAGGGCGCGCCGGTCTACGGCATCAACACCGGCTTCGGCAAGCTGGCCAGCGTGCGTATCGAGCGCGAGGACCTACAAACCCTGCAGCGCAATATCGTGCTGTCCCATGCCGCCGGTGTGGGCGAGCCGATGCCGGCCAACGTGGTGCGGCTGATGATGGCGCTCAAGCTCACCAGCCTGGCCCAGGGCGCTTCGGGCATCCAGCCCAAAACGCTGGCACTGCTGGAAACATTCCTGCAGCACGACTTCATTCCGGTCATTCCATGCCAGGGCTCGGTCGGCGCTTCCGGCGACCTGGCCCCGCTGTCGCATCTGGCCACGGTGATGATCGGCGTGGGCGAGGCCTTCGTCGATGGCGTGCGGATGCCGGCCACCGAAGCACTGGCCCGCATCGGCCAGGCCGCGCTCACGCTCGGCGCCAAGGAGGGTCTGGCCCTGCTCAACGGCACCCAGTATTCGACCGCCTACGCGCTGGCCGGCCTGTTCGAGATCGAAACCGTCTTCCAGGCCGCGCTGGTTACCGGCGCGCTGTCGGTGGAAGCGGCCAAGGGCTCGGACACTCCGTTCGATCCGCGCATCCACGCCATCCGTGGCCAGCGCGGGCAGATCGCCACCGCCGCCAGCCTGCGCCAGCTGATGAGCGGCTCGGCCATCCGCGAATCCCACCGCGACAACGATGTGCGCGTGCAGGATCCGTACTGCCTGCGCTGCCAGCCGCAGGTCATGGGCGCCGCGTTCGACGTGATGCGCCAGGCCGCGACCACGCTGGAGATCGAGGCCAACGGCGTGTCCGACAACCCGCTGGTGTTCACCGACACCGGCGAGGCGCTGAGCGGCGGCAACTTCCACGCCGAGCCGGTGGCCTTCGCCGCCGACATGCTGGCCATGGCGATCTGCGAGATCGGCTCGATCAGCGAGCGCCGCACCGCGATGCTGGTGGATCCGGCGCTGTCCGGCCTGCCGGCCTTCCTCACCCCCAAGCCCGGCCTCAACTCCGGCTTCATGATTCCGCAGGTCACCGCCGCGGCGCTGGTGTCGGAGAACAAGCAGCGAGCCTATCCGGCCAGCGTCGATTCGATCCCGACCTCGGCCAACCAGGAAGACCATGTCTCGATGGCCGCACATGGCGCGCGCCGCCTGCTGGCGATGGCCGAGAACGCCGCCAACGTGGTCGGCATCGAACTGCTGGCCGCCGCGCAGGGCTGCGACTTCCATGCCCCGCTGACCTCCAGCCCGGCGCTGGAGGCCGTGCGCGCCACGCTGCGCGCACAGGTGCCGACGCTGCAGGACGACCGCTATTTCCATCCGGATATGGTCGCCGCCACTGAACTGGTGCGTAGCGGCGCCCTCGCCCACGGCCTGGACGCGGTGCTGCCGCATGTGGAGCCCGTGTCATGAGCGCCGCGCCGGCGTGGTTGCAGATCCATCGCGGCACCGCGCCGCTGATCGTCAGCTTCCCCCATACCGGCACCGGACTGCCCGCCGAACTGGCCGGGCAGTTCGTCTCGCCGTGGCTCGCGCGTCGTGATGCCGACTGGTGGGTGCACACGCTGTACGCCTTCGCCCGCGAGCTGGGCGCCACCACGGTGCGCACCGCCATCTCGCGCTCGGTGATCGACGTCAACCGTGATCCCTCCGGGGTGAGCCTGTATCCGGGGCAGAACACCACCGGCCTGTGCCCGCTGACCACCTTCGACAACCAGCCGCTGTACCGCGACGGCTGCGAACCGGACGCGGCCGAGATCGCCCGTCGCCGCGACACATATTTCATGCCGTACCACGCCGCGCTGGAAGCCGAGATCGCGCGCCTGCACGCCGACCACGGCACCGTGGTGGTGTACGACGCGCACTCGATCCGCTCGAACATCCCGCACCTGTTCGACGGCCAGCTGCCGCAGTTCAACCTCGGCACCGCCGGCCCCACCGGCGAGCCGGACACGGCCTGCGACAACGCGCTGGCCGATGTGGTCGAGAACCTGTGCGCGCTGAGCGGCCTGGGCCATGTGCGCAACGGCCGCTTCAAGGGCGGCTGGATCACCCGCCACTACAGCAACGTGCCCGCCGGCGTGCACACCTTGCAGATGGAGCTGGCCTGCCGCGGCTACATGCACGAGCCGGCGCCGGGCGATGTGGAAGTACACAGCTGGCCCACGCCCTACGCCCCTGCCCGCGCCACCGCGGTGCGCGACACCCTGCAACAGGTGCTGCGCGCCTGCCTGAACTTTGCTTCCCGGAGAGATTGATGACGACCCGCCACGACCCTTCCCGCAGCCCGCGCGCGCCGCGCGGCGCCACACTCAACTGCAAGTCCTGGCAGACCGAAGCGCCGTTCCGCATGCTGCAGAACAACCTCGACGCCGAAGTGGCCGAAGACCCGGCCTCGCTGGTGGTCTACGGCGGCATCGGCCGCGCCGCGCGCGACTGGGAGAGCTACGACAGGATCCTGGAAACCCTCAAGCGGCTGGACGACAACCAGACTCTGCTGGTGCAGTCGGGCAAGCCGGTCGGCGTGTTCCCCACCCACCCCGA